>NZ_JACJEQ010000027.1:0-55686 GCF_014164125.1 Pseudoalteromonas sp. SG44-8
CTAGAACCTAGAACCTAGAACCTAGAACCTAGAACCTAGAACCTAGAACTACGCGTCAATTAAATCTTCAATACCAACAATCAGCCAAGGCGCATCATCGCTGGTGGCACGCTCTAAGTGCCAAATTTCTAAAATAGGCTGTTCTTTATTATCGCCTAAGTCACGGTACTTCCCTTTAAAACGTACACTTACTTGCCATTTTTGTGTGTCGGTATCGGCACGTACAAGTTCTGCATCAATAAACATCACGTCAGTTGCAACGCTGTCAATCGCTTCACGTTCCGCTTTAAATTCAGCGACTAGTTCAGGGCTTAAGTATTCAGCCATCGTTGCATAGTCAGCATTATTCCATGCTGTTTGCAATGTATGATAATGGCTACGCGCACCTTGTAAAAAGCCGTTAGTATCAAAGTTAGCGGGTAAATTAAACGGTACGTCATTGGTTTGACTAAATCCACTTGTAGTGGTGTGCTCAGGCGCAGTTTGTCTCATTTGCGGTGCAGTAAATGCTCCTTGGCCGTGCGCCATTACAGGGGCGTTTTTACGACGTATTATACCGATGATAAGTTTAAAGATAATAAAGGCAATACCTGCCATTAAAATTATCTCAAGTAGTTGCATCCCTTCAAAGTCATCGCCCATCATTGCGGCGATTAATCCACCGGCTAATAAGCCGCCAAAAATACCTGCCATCATGCCTTTTTTGCTTGATTTTGGTTTTGCAGCAGGGGCGAGGGTATTGGTATCTGTTTGTTGTTTTTGTGCGGTTTGTTGTGTTTCTGGTGTTTGGCCACGTTTTTTACTACCAAACTTTTTACGTGCTTGTGCATCAAAACTTGCAGTACATAGTAGAGCAAGCAATGAAAATATAACAATCAGGTTTTTCATGAAGTTCCTTAAAACAAATTAGAACGGCGATTCTAAAGTAGTTCAGGAATTAGATAAATAGCGACAAACTGAATTAGTTCTAAAATGCTCAGTAGCTTGGTCAATAGATTAATTTAAAAGCAATTATTGGTTCAAGCAGGAAGAATATAACGATTGTTTCGCGAAGGTATAAATTGCATTGCCGTTATAATAACGGCAATGCAAAAGGAAGGTTAATTTAACCAGCGGATCGCACCATTAATACGATCATTGTAATTTTCTAATGGCGCACCAAGACTTGCTACTAAAATAGTATCTGCGTCAGCACCACGGTTAATATGGCCTTCAAAACGATCGTCTTGAAAATCATCGTCGCCGATGCCAAACGATTGCTGTTTTGATGGCACTATAAATACCGTCATCGGGCCATAGTCTGATTCAAAAACCAGGTGTAATCCCTTTTGGCCTTTAAAGTCACAAAACATTAGGTAAGTCACTTTACCTGGCAATTCATCTAAATGGCCGCCTAACACAGCAAATTTTTCATTTACCGTTGCTAAGCTGATTGCTTCGGTCTTTTGCAGCGAATTAATTTCATAGTAAACATGAGCAAGCGCATGTTCGCCAGCTGCGTACGCAACATTTTGTTCGCTGCTAAATAAAAATGCTCCCACAGCCACTAATACTGAGGCTGCCATGGCAAGTGGTAAACGAGCACGTTTAAAACGTGTACTTGCCTCAACTACATTATCTGTTCGTTGCGGCGGTGTTTGCGCGCTGGTATCAGCTGGTGCTTGGTTGAGTTGCTCAGTTGTGACCGACTCGTTTTGTGCATGCGCTGCGGTGTTTGCCAAAATACGCTCGGCAAGACCTGCTGGCACCGGTACGTCAAGTGCATTGGCAAGCTCTAAATCAAAGGCCTGCATATCATTAATAAATTCTTGTCGCTCAGAGTGTTGCTCTGCAAACTCCACAAGCTCCTTATCTGTGCTGTTTGGCTGTGCGCTAATTCGGCGACGAAACTCGAGATCATCCATTAATTTGATGCCCCTTTAAGTTGTTCATCATCACGGCTCAATGCCTCTTTTAACTGGTTTCTGGCGCGGTATAAACGCGTCATAACCGTGTTTTTATTTAAATCTAATATTTCTGCTATCTCTTCACCGGAGCAGCCCATAACGACTTGTAATAATAATGGCTCGCGGTATTCATCAGGTAACTTAGCGATTTGACGTTGGATCACTGTTTGTTCCATTTCGTCATCCAAGGTGACGCTTTTTTCGTCAACTAAGGTGTCGTTTTCAACATCGCTATAATCAAATTGTTTGCGTTCAAAACGACGGGCATTTTCCCGGCGTAAAATCGTCAATAGCCATGGCTTAGCTGCTTTTTGATCTAATAATGAATCCAGAGATCGCCAAGCACGTAAAAATGTTTCTTGGACAAGATCTTCGGCAATATTAGGGTCGCGGCAGAGCCAATAAGCAAAGCGATATAATTCGCTATGATAAACATGAACAAGTTTTTCATAGCGTGTTTTTTTCTCTGCCATATCAACTAAGACCTGACTTTTAGAGTTTTCATTTCCAAGCATAAGCACTTTTTTTATTTATTTTAAGTTATTTACTATTTGAGCGCGGGGATTGCTCCCCGTCACTTAAACTCTATTTATAAAGTCCTTTTAATACAGCTTGTTGTGATTTTTTTTGTACTTTACGTTGCTCTTCTAACATGCCGACAATCGCAATTAAATCAACATCTGTATCATTAGGACTATAGAGTGCAGCCCTTAGTTTAGCAATATGTTGACTAAGCTGTGCATTATCAGCTAGTTGTTCGAGCTTGTCTATTGCACCGCTCGATTGTTTTGTTAAGTGCATTGCGTAACGATTTAGCGCCTGATAAAAGGCACTTACATCATTGCTTTTAGCGTGTTTCTTTAATTCATCTAATGAAATTGATGAATCACTATGGGTTACTGTCGGCTTTGCTTGCATCAAGCTGCGCTGAGATTGACTGCGCCACCATAAAATCAAGGTAATAAACCATAATAAATAACCAATCACACTGATAATAATTAACCATAGCGGATACTGATTTATCGGCGTTGCTTGATAACTTATTGCTGCAGCATCTGTTGTTGCGCTTTGTGATGGCGTAAGTGGCTGCGCAGCAACGGCTGCTGGAGTGCTTGTGCTACTAGGTGTTACTGTAATAGTACGAGCTGGTAGTGTTGCATAACTGATCCGGTTAATCTTGGTGTTATACCAAGGCACGCTTACCTCTGGCAGTGTATAAGTGCCTGGCATCTGTGGTAACAAAGCGTACGAGGCTGTTTGTTGTGATATTACCCGACCATCGCGAACCAAGTGATTATTTTCTTTTTCATCTGGGTAACTGCGAATACCTTTGATTTCAGGCAGTTCAATATCAGGTAGTTGCTCTTTGGTGATACCAAGTGCAGTTAAGGTCAGCGTTCGCGTAATAGGTGTACCCACTTCTACTGTGTCGTCAGCGGGTTGCCATTGCTCATCTAAATTAACTAATTCACTAGGCAGCCATGCACCTTGGTAGTCACTTGGTATCGGTTTAATTTCAATATCGACATTATCACCCAGTGCAGATACATCTAATTGGCGATAGTCTTGGCGAATTCGACCTTGAAAAGTTGGTGCTTGAATCGTGTAACTACCACTTTTTTGGGGCTGTACTAAATACTCGCGAGTGATCACTAAGTAACGCTTACCATCAACAAGTTCATAGTTTTCAGTCTGCTTGCCGATTTGACTTAGCTGCGCATCGGACATCGCGGGGGCACTTAAGTTACCATCAAGTAACTCTTTGGCAAGATATAGCTTAACCGTGTAAAGCCCTGCCTCTTGAACAAATAGGCTGTCACTTGAAAGCGATGCTTTAATAAAAATATCGTTGTTTTGCTGCGTATCTTTACTGCGTTCAGCCACTTTTAATGCAATGGGCGCAGAGCTGACACCAGCTACACTAAATGCTGGGATTGTATAATCACCGGCAGTGCGGGTCATAAGTTTAATAGACCAAGTGGTTTCTTTTGAAATACTACCATTAATGATGTTTGTGCGGGTGCTGACACTGGTGCGGCCAACCACGAAGTCTTTTAACAGGACTGAGGTATCAGGTTGATCATTTTTTATGGTGTCATCTGCACTGATATTGAGCATAAAAAATTCACCCGCTAGTACCGGGTTTTTATCAACACTGGCTTGTAATTGCGTAACGGCCCACGAGGGCATAGCGCTGATAAGCAATAAACAACAGATTAATCGCATTACCATGATTTTTCGACTCCTTGTGGACGGCGTTGATTGTTTCGTTTTTGGGCTTCTAATTGCATTTTGTTACGTAACAGGATTGCGGGATCATCGGGTACTTTTCGCAATAACTGACTAAGCTGCTGCGCTTTCTCTTTCTCTTCGTTGGTAAGCTCTGCGGTTTGTGCTTGCATAGCTTGTTGCTTTGCCGCTTCTTCAGCTTGTTGCTGTTGCTCAGGAGTCATTTGTGGCTGCGGCTGCTTATTATCGTTTGCAGAGTCATCTTGGGGCTCGGTTTGCGCATCTTGTTGCTGTTGCCCATCAGTTTTATCACCTTGCTCAGGTTCCGCCTCCATTTGTGGCTCGTTTTGCTTGTCAGTTTGTTGATCAGATGGTTTGCCATCTTGCTGATCATCACTTTGCTTAGATTGATCGCCTTGTTGAGATTGCTGGTCCTGATTTGGCTGTTCACCTTGCTGTGACTTATCTTTATTTTGCTGATCTTGACCTTGTTCACCATCTTGGCTTTTTTGATCTTGGTTTTGTTCGCCGTCTTGGCCTTGTTGATTTTGCTGCTGTTGCTGTTGATTTTTCAATTGCTCAACGAGTGCCTGATTTTCTTTTGCTTGGGTAAAGTCGTCTTGCAAAGTTTGTGCTTGCTGATAGGCGGCAATTGCTTCGTCTAGCTTGCCTGCCTTTGCTAGAGCATTACCGTAATTATATAAACCAGTGGCGCTTTTATCTTGGCTAAATTGTGCCAATGCAGCATCAAAATTACCTTGCTGGTAAAGCGCCGCGCCTTTTAGTTGACTAGAATCTGCTGTGGCAGCTTGCTCATATTCACCTTGTTGATAGGCGTCCAGCGCACGTTGATCTTGATTTTTAAATACCGAAGGCAGCTCTACTGCATAAGCATTGTGTTGCGGTAAAAAGCTCACCACTAAAAATGCAGCTGCAAAAGCTCCTCGGCGAAAAATCCACAGCATCATTGGCAGTAAAATAAACAAGCCATAAATCCCCGCATCAATACGCCAGAGCGCTTGACTTTGTTTTTCATTTTTCAGTATTTCACTATTTGCACTGGGAGCAAAAATTTGAATATCGCGGGCACTAGGTTGATAAGTCGCAAATTTACCGCCACTGTTTCTTGCTAGACCATTAAGCATACTGATGTTGATGGTGGGCACCACAATTTGCCCGTAACTATCTTTTAAAAACCCACCTTCAGGAAGTTTAATTGGCGCGCCTTGCTCTGTTCCGATACCATAAATGTTTAATCGATAAGGGTTAGCGTCTGTAAATTGGCTGATATCTTGTTGCTCACTTTGTTCAATACCATCTGTTACTAAGATAATATCGCCTTCAAGGTATCCGGCTTGTGTTAATAACTCTTTTGCAGCATCAAGCCCAGCAAGTACGTTGGAGCCTTTATCAGGCATGATATCTGGGCTTAAACTTGGGATCAGGTTTTCAAGCGTCGCGGCATCATTGGTTAGCGGCGAAATGGTATAAGCAGTGCCTGCATAGGCCACTAACGCAGTGTCACCTTCTTTAAATAGTTTGATCATATCCAGCGCTTTGAAGCGCGCTTGGACTAAACGACTGGGCGCAATATCCGTGCTGTACATCGATAGCGACATATCCATCACAATTACACGGGCATTTTTGCTTTGAAATACCGGCACTTGTTTTTCTTCAAAACTGGGCCCTGCGCTAAAAATGACGGCTAACACTGCAAAGAGGGCAATTAGCCACATGGGTTGCGTGTTTTTTTGGTTGTTGGTGTTGATCACAAATTTTGCTAAGTGAGCTGCTATTAATTCACCTTGGCTGGTTTTCTTGTGCTTTATTATTGCAATAGTAAACACTAAACACACAGGAACTAATAACCACAATACGGTCGGGCGGATAAATTCAAAGTCCATTAGGCCTCCTGTCTTAATGCTTTTGCACTGATAAACATAACGCGCAGACCAATCAAGGTCAGTGCAATTAATAAAGGGAAGTAAAATAACGCACTTTGTGGGCGAAAGGTTTGCTCATCAGCGCTGATCGGCTCAAGTTTATCAAGTTCTTGATAAATTTGTTGTAAGCCGGCAACGTCTTTTGCGCGAAAATAAAGGCCGCCAGTTTGTTCGGCAATACGTTTTAGCAGGGTTTCATCTAAACTACCTCCGCTCATGCCTCCCATATTAAATAAGCTAAAGCCACGCGGATTATCAGAGCCTACGCCGATGGTATACACTTTAATGCCTTCTTCGCGGGCAAGCAGTAGGGCTTCTTCTGGATCTAAGTTACCGGCGGTGTTTTGACCATCTGTTAATAACACCACAATGCGATTGCTTTCATCTTTACTGGCAAAACGTTTTACTGATAAGCCCAGTGCATCGCCAATGGCGGTGGCACGGCCAACCAAGCCTATTTGCGCTTCTGATAGCATTTGGCTTACGGTTTTAACGTCTCGCGTTAGTGGTGTTTGTAAAAATGCCGTATCACCAAATAAAATCAGCCCTAAACGATCGCCTTGACGTTGCTCAATAAAGTCACTTAATACCGCTTTTACCATAGTTAAACGGTCAACATATTGGCCCTGATAAGCCATATCTTGCTCGGTCATTGATCCTGACAAATCCACAGCTAGCATGATATCGCGGCCTTCGTTAGGTAAGGTAATTGGCTCATCAAGCCAGGTTGGGTTAGCTAAAGCGGTGACTAAAAGCAACCAAACCAACCATTCAAATATACTAATACCACGCGCCTGTTGCTGGACAACTTGCGCGCCTAAATTGTGTTTGGCGAAGCTTGGAATACGTAAGCGGGTATTGCCTTCACTGTGCACTGGCTTAAATAAGCGCAACAACCAAGGCAGCGGTAATAATACAAATAACCAAGGCCAGCTAAATTCAAACATTCAGCGGCTCCTTTAATTTAAATTGCACAATGGCGAGTTTTAATTTCTGTGCCAGCGCAGTTTGATTGCTTTGTGATTGATAAAGGCTCATCAGTTCGTGTTCAGTAAATTGTTGTCCGGTCAGCTTATTTAGAGTAATACACCATTGTTTCGTGCCTTGTGATGCAGCACTTTGCTGATAATAGTGTAAAACCAGGCGTTTAATTAAAATATGTAGTTGCTGGGCATCTTCTGCGTGTTGTTCACTGAGGGAAATAGCTTGGCGTTTAGCTTTTTTAAACTGCCGTGCCCGGTACAACTGGTAACTTATAAAGCTGACAGTTACGAGTAACACGACAATGATGAGCCACCAAATAGGTGCTAAAGGCCACCAAGAAACATGGCTTGGCACAATCACATCATGGAGGCCAGCTAATGGAGAGGTTTGCATATTACTTTCTCACTAATTGCAGCTCAAGAGGTGTGGCTGCATTGAATGATATTAAATTAAGACCCGATTTAGTTAAGCGTTGCATTCGTGTGGTAAATGCTTGCTCAGCAGTTTTAGCAAATTTATCACGAAAACTTTTATCCATCAGCGGTAACGCAAAGTCACTGCCGTTGGCGCTAACCGTGACTGTTTGTTTAAACGCCGGTAGCTGATGCTCAAATGGGTCGCTAATATGGCAGCCGATCAGTTCACAATGTCGACTCAGTATTTCTAGTTGTTTAAAACTGGCATCATCAAGGGCGCTAAAATCTGACACTAAATAGACTAAGCTGCCCGGCTTGGCTAAATGATTCAAACGTTTTAGATTATCACTGAGTTTATTGTCTGCGGGCTCATCAATCTGCGCGAGTGCTTGCTGGTGGTTATTACACAAATTGTGGCATAGTTTTAACACGGCTTTTTCGCGGGCGCTGGGCTTGAGCTCTAAATGACCGTGTTGATTAAACACGATGCCACCGATGCGATCGCCGCGTTGGCACGCTGACCACGCAACCAAGGCACTGATATGCGCCGCTTGCACAGATTTAAGTAATAGCTTTGAGCCAAACAGCATTGAATTAGAAAAGTCTGTAAACACAAACACTGGCCGTTCTTTTTCCTCTTGAAACAACTTAGTGTGTGTTTCGCCAGTACGTGCTGTAACGCGCCAATCAATTGAGCGAATATCATCGCCTTGTTGATAATGACGTACTTCAGCAAACTCCATACCACGGCCTTTATGAGGCGCGAGATATTGGCCGGTCAGGCTATTTCTAATTTTAACTTTTGGCGCAAGCTCTAATAAGCGAGCTTTCGCTTTATAATACATCAGCTCTTTCAAGCCTAAGTCGACCCCATGGCTATGACTTAGGCTGAGCCACTGTTGGTTATCTAATTGGCTTTGCATGATTTATGGCACGGCAACAAGTTCTAAAATACGGCTAATGACTTGATCTTTAGTAACGCCATCGGCTTGTGCTTCATAACTTAAAATAATGCGATGGCGCAGAACATTATGTAACACAGCTTGAATATCATCTGGAGCAACAAAGTCACGACCTTGTAACCATGCATGAGCACGGGCACATTTATCTAAGGCGATGGTGGCACGCGGACTTGCGCCATATTCAATCCAGCTACCTAATTGGGCGTCTAGTTTTGCGCCTTCACGCGTTGCAATAATAAGTTGCACTAAATATTGCTCAAGTGGCTCAGCTAAATACAGCCCTAAAATTGCTTTGCGAGAGGCAAATAAATCGCTTTGACTAATTTGTTGTGCTGGTGCTTGATGCTCGCTCAACGCTTCGCCACGGGTAAGGCGTAAAATATCAAGCTCATGCTCGGCGCCTGGATAATCAATACTTAGGTGGAGTAAGAAACGGTCTAATTGCGCCTCTGGTAGCGGGTAAGTGCCTTCTTGCTCCAGTGGATTTTGGGTTGCCATCACCATAAATAAATCCGACAGCGGATAAGTGTTTTTACCAACCGTGACTTGGCGCTCAGCCATGGCTTCTAATAAGGCTGATTGCACTTTAGCTGGGGCACGGTTAATTTCGTCGGCTAAAATAAGGTTATGAAATAGTGGGCCTTTTTCAAAAACGAATTCGCTGGTCTGTTGGCGATAAATATCAGTACCGGTTACGTCAGCAGGTAATAGATCTGGGGTAAACTGTACGCGTTGGAATGAGCCTTCAACGCCTTTGGCTAATGCATTTACTGCGCGAGTTTTAGCAAGCCCTGGAGGGCCTTCTACTAATAAGTGACCATCGGCTAAAATAGCAATAAGTAGTGCTTGCGTTAATTCTGGCTGGCCAATAATTTGGCTATCTAAATAAGTTTTTAATTGTGAAAATACGTTAGTGGCCATAGTAAAAAAACTGTCCTGATTTGCAAGGTTTATAAAAGCTTAACTAGTAATATGGGTAAATAGTTTATAACACAAGTGTTAGACTCAAGTTTTCAAAATAGTTCGTTATTTTTTAACGATTTTTACCCTAGCATAGAAAGCGCAGTATTTTTTGTAAATATGCTAAAAAAAGCCTATGGTTGGTAACTAATTATACTATTTTCAATTTCGCTATTGGCTTTAGCACACGGGTTGTTTAGAATCGAGGAAAACAAACAGGTCAGACCTGTCAGTGGGAGAGCATTAATGTCTGAGCAAAATATACTAAAAACAGCAAAGGGCGATCGTATTGCCATCGTCAGTGGTTTACGTACGCCATTTGCTAAACAAGCAACTGCATTTCATCATGTACCAGCCCTTGATATGGGGAAGTTAGTCGTTAACGAAATGCTTGAACGCCTTAACTTTGATAAATCTGAAATTGATCAATTAGTGTTTGGTCAAGTAGTACAAATGCCAGAAGCGCCAAACATTGCCCGCGAAATCGTATTGGGTACTGGTATGCCAGTATCTGTTGATGCGTACTCCGTATCACGTGCTTGTGCTACTAGTTTTCAGGCGATTGCTAATGTGGCTGAATCAATCATGGCAGGTTCGGTGCAAGTGGGTATTGCTGGTGGTGCAGACTCGTCATCGGTATTGCCAATCGGCGTAAGTAAAAAATTAGCAGGTAGCCTTGTTGATCTCAATAAAGCACGTACCTTAGGTCAGCGCTTAAAAATATTCTCTAAGCTGCGTTTAAAAGATTTATTACCAGTACCGCCTGCGGTTGCAGAATATTCAACTGGTTTATCTATGGGTCAAACTGCCGAGCAGATGGCAAAAACTCACAGTATTAGCCGTGAAGATCAAGATGCCTTAGCACATCGTTCACATACTCTTGCTAGCCAAGCATGGGCAGATGGTAAACTTGCTGATGAAGTGATGACTGCACATTTACCGCCGTATAAAAGTTTTATCGAACAAGATAATAATATTCGCCATAATTCAACGGTTGAAGGGTACGCTAAATTAAAACCAGCGTTTGACCGTCAGCATGGCTCAGTCACTGCTGCAAACTCAACACCGCTAACTGATGGTGCAGCAGCGGTATTAATGATGAGCGAAAGTAAAGCCAAAGCATTAGGCTATAACATTTTAGGTTATGTACGTAGCTTTGCATTCTCTGCCATTGGTGTGAATGAAGACATGCTAATGGGGCCGGCTCATTCAACGCCTGTTGCCTTAGCGAGAGCTGGCATAACGCTTGCCGATCTTGATTTAATTGAAATGCACGAAGCCTTTGCAGCACAAACGTTAGCGAACATGAAAATGTTTGCCTCAGATAAGTTTGCGCAAGAAAAACTCGGTCGCAGCAAAGCGATTGGTGAAATTAACATGGATAAGTTTAACGTTTTAGGCGGTTCGCTTGCATATGGTCATCCATTTGCAGCCACCGGCGCACGACTTATCACCCAAAGTTTACATGAACTCAACCGCCGTGGCGGTGGCTTAGCACTAACAACTGCGTGTGCCGCAGGTGGCTTAGGTGCAGCCTTTGTATTGGAGAGTGCGTAATGACACAGTCAGTATTTAATTTAGACGTTGATGATAGCGGTATTGCCGTTGTCACCATTGATGTGCCGGGCGAAAAAATGAATACCCTGCGCGACACTTTTGCAGATGATTTAACAGCCTTACTTGATGACGCAAAACAGCAGTCAGTGAAGGGCATGGTATTCATTAGTGGTAAAAGCGATAACTTTATTGCTGGTGCTGATGTAAAAATGCTTGATAACGTGCAAAGTCGTGATGATGCACTGGCGATCAGCGAATTATGCCACCGTGCATTTTTTGATATGAAAAAACTGCCATTTCCAACTGTTAGTGCCATTCATGGTGCGGCATTGGGTGGTGGTTTAGAATTTGCCTTGGCGTGCGATTATCGCGTATGTACAGACAGTGATATCACTAAACTAGGCTTACCTGAAGTACAACTTGGTTTATTACCCGGTGGTGGTGGAACGCAACGCTTGCCTAAACTGGTTGGTTTGCAAAAAGCCCTTGAGTGGACGTTAACAGGTAAACAAATTCGCGCTAAACAAGCTAAAAAATCGGGTTTGGTAGATGATTGTGTACCACAGACCGTATTGCTAAAAGTAGCAAAAGAATTTGCTTCAAAAGGTAAAGCGAAAGCGGCCAAGCCTAAGCTTGATCGTATTAGCCAATTATTAGAATCGAATCCGTTTGGCCGAAACTTCATCTTTAAAAAAGCACAAGAAAATGTACTGAAAAAAACCGGTGGTCATTATCCTGCGCCGTTGGCTATTATCAAAGCAATACGCGCAAGTGTTGAGCTGGATGAACTAAAAGCTTATAAGACAGAAGCGGAAGGTTTTGCTACTTTAGTAATGAGTAGCGAATCAAAGTCATTACGTGGGATATTTTTTGCCACCACTGAAATGAAAAAAGAGTGGCGCAACGACGACGCTCCAGCAATCACTAAAACAGCCGTACTAGGCGGTGGTTTAATGGGCGCAGGTATTGCCCATGTTAGTGCTGTAAAAGCCGGTGTACCAGTTCGTATCAAAGATGTTGCAGAGCAGGGCATAAGTAATGCCATGAATTACAGCTATAAAATTTTAGATAAAAAGCAAAAGCGCCGTATTTTATCTAAGGCTGAACTGCAACAAACTATGAACCGAATTACTGGTACAACTAACTACAGTGGTTTTAAACACATTGATTTAGTGATTGAAGCGGTATTTGAAGACCTAAGTCTTAAGCAAGGTATGGTGGCAGATGTAGAACGTGAATGCCAAGCAAACACAATTTTTGCTAGTAACACGTCATCATTGCCTATCTCACAAATTGCGGCAGAAGCTGCCCGTCCAGAGAATGTAATTGGCTTACATTATTTCTCACCAGTTGAGAAAATGCCATTGGTTGAAATCATTCCACACGAAGGCACCTCAGAAGAGACTATCGCCCGGATTGTAAATTTTGCCCGTAAGCAAGGTAAAACACCAATCGTTGTTAAAGATAGCGCAGGCTTTTACGTTAACCGTATTTTAGCGCCTTATGTGAATGAAGCGGCTAACTTATTACTGGCAGGTGAGCCAATTGAAAAGATTGATGCGGCACTCGTTGAGTTTGGTTTCCCTGTTGGACCATTAGCACTATTAGACGAAGTCGGCATTGATATCGGCTCTAAGATTGCGCCAATTCTTGAAAAAGAACTCGGTGATCGTTTTAAAGCACCCGATGCGTTTTCACGTTTAATTGATGCCAAACGCTTAGGCCGGAAGACTGGCCGTGGTTTTTATCTTTACGATAAGAAAGCTAAAAAAGTAGACGAATCAGTTTACGAATTACTCGGCGTGAGCCCATCACCACGTTTAAATAAAAGCGAAATTGCTAAACGTTGTGTGGCACAAATGCTTAACGAAGCTGCCCGCTGTTTAGACGAAGGCATTATTGCCAGTCCTCGTGATGGTGATATTGGCGCAATCTTTGGTATTGGCTTCCCGCCATTTTTAGGTGGTCCATTCAGCTATATGGATAAACTTGGCGCAAACAAAGTAAGCTCAGAAATGGCTACTTTTGCTAATTTTAATCCGGTATTTGCGCCGTGTGCAGCTTTAGTTGCGATGGCTGATGATGGTGCAAGCTTTTATCAGCCTGAGCCTGCACAGCCAAGTAAAGCAGTTGTGGTAGAACAAACCGTGGCGGCTACGCAAGACGTTGCCGATGTAGAACCTGTCGAAGCGGTTGAGGCTCAAGAAGTTATTGTTCCGCCAGCGCCAGCTACTGAAGCTGAATCGGTAACCGACGCGCACCCAGCTGATGCAAGCGATGATAAAGTGAAATAGTATTTAATTGCTAGTTATAAAAACGCACTGATAGTTTGAAGTGCGTTTTTTTATGCCTAGAATTTAAAAAATTTAGTTGCTGAAATCATTTTGCTTTGTTGTTATAACAGGGGCATCCTAACTGATACCGCGTAAAGACGAATAATGAACATCAGCACTGCAAGATTACAATTGAGACTCCTTGAACAAGACGATTGGTCGTTTTTTCTAGCTTTGCATGATGAGCCATGCGTTATTGAAAAATGTTTTGACAGGCCTTCTGATACGCAAATACGTAGTAAGTTTATGCAGCGGTTGGCGCCGTGGCACCCTACAGCCAATAAGTCTTTGTGTTTGATGATCATTGAAATAAAAACAGGCAAAAAAGTGGGCGTTACAGGGCTTACAACATCATCATCAAACACTCCCGAAGTTGGTTATCTGTTAATGCCTGAGTTTTATGGTCAAGGTTATGCAACTGAAGCACTACAAGCATTTTTAACATGGGCGACGACAGCGTTTAACATTCAACAATTTACTGCTGTGGTTACGAAAGGGAATGTAGGCTCAGAAAAAGTGTTGGCTAAATGTGGCTTTAAGTTAGTTAGCGTTGAACCGTCAGCTTACGAAATTGGTGGGGTATTATTTGATGATCATCATTTTTTACTAACGTGTACGGAGTAAGGCTAAGTTGTACTGAACAAGTAGCTTGCGCAGTACAACATAAAATTGTGACTTACATATGAATTTCAATCGCTTTGCGATCTTTTTCCGGCATATTGGCAACCACTAAGTTAAATGAATTATCAATCATACGTTCAATTTCACCTTGCGGGATTGAGCCATCTAAAATAACAGTATTCCATAACCGTTTATTCATATGATAGCCCGGGATCACTGAAGGAAAAATATCACGAAGTGATTGCGCTTCATCCGGGTCGCATTTTAAATTCATCCACCAAATAGGGTTGCCGTCTTCGTCAGTTTCCCCTTCGTTGCCAACCGATAAAGTGGCAAACATTTTATGGTTTACTTTATATACATCAACTTCTTGGCCGAAAGGTTGGGTAACCATAACCAGAGGTTTTTTTGCTAAATACTCATGTGCAGTGTGCTGATCCATGATCCAGTCCTTGAAGTCATTTTTGGTAGTTTAACCATAGCAGCTTTTTCGTAGTTTAGTCATGAAAAATCGATTAATAGGTAAAATTTATGAGTAAATACAGGCCCTACGAGAAAAATAGCGGTATGTGATATTTTCTTATTGAAGAAAATCCAGTTCGTGGTATGTTTCTGGGGATTTATAAATTATAGGAAATACACTGATGCCAAAGGCAAGTGAAGTTAAAAAAGGTACTGCGATTGAGTTTAATGGCCGCGTTTTAGTGGTTAAAGATATTGTTCGTTCTGTACCACAAGGCCGTGCTGGTGGAAGTTTGTACCGTATGCGCTTATACGATGTAGTAACTGGTAGCAAAGTAGATGAAACATTCAAAGATAGCGACATGTTAAAACTAGCTGATTTAACTCGTCGTGAAGCAATGTTCTCGTATTTAGATGGCGAAGAATACGTATTTATGGATAACGAAGATTACACGCCATATAATCTTAATAAAGAAGCGATCAGCGAAGAAATTTTATTCGTCAACGAAGAAACCCAAGGCGTGCATGTCATTGTAATTGATGGCGCACCAGTGGGATTAGATTTACCATCAAGTGTTGAACTTGTGGTTGAAGAAACAGACCCTTCAATTAAAGGTGCTTCAGCGAGCGCTCGCTCTAAACCTGCACGATTATCAACTGGTTTGATCATTCAAGTGCCGGAGCATATTTCTACAGGTGACCGCATCCGTATTAATACCGCAGAGCATAAATTTATGGGCCGTGCTGAAAAATAAGTACGCTGCCTGTATTGATAAAAACCGACATCTTTGTCGGTTTTTTTATATCATTATAATTTATGCTCATTATTTGCCCGCAGTACTTTAAATCAGTGCATGCTTTGGTTACACTGCGCGCTCATTTTTTAAACTGAAAGAACGAGGCTGCTTTTGTATTTTCTGCTCAGCGTAGTATCTATTGTCGTTATGTATTCACAGGCAATTAAAAAAGGTATGCCAGTTAAACGCTGGTTGGTGCTAGCAGGGTTGTTAGGCCCCGTTGCATGGTGCTTGTTTAACTTACATTATCGTCGTGCACTAGTGCGCTGCGTGGGTATACAAGCGTGCACATGGCGACCATAGGCTGTCATTTATGCCTGTTGTACTAAACTAAGTGCCGCTTGGTTTTGTTGTTTCTTCAAAAATTCTGTAAATTCAGCTCGCGATAAAGGTTTTGAATAATAGTAGCCTTGCATCGTTTCGCAATTAAGCTCTTTTAAGATTGCAATTTGCTCTGCTTGCTCAACCCCTTCAGCCACCACATGTAAGTCTAAGTTATGTGCAATGGTAACTATTGAGTCAACCATATTACGGCCTCGCTCTGTTTGCATATCATCAATAAACGCTTTATCAACTTTTAGCGTATTAAGTGGAAACTGCTTTAAATATGCAAGTGATGAGTAGCCAGTGCCAAAGTCATCCATGGCTAAATGAATACCACGGGCACTGAGAGAGCGCATGATCGAAATAGCATCTTGTGGGTCGTCCATTACCGTACCTTCCGTAATTTCAAGTTCTAAAAAGTACGATGGCAAGGCGTGATTTTGTAAAATCACATCAATACGAGTAGTTAGATCCGGTAAGCTAAATTGTTTAGCAGACAAGTTTACCGCAACTCGGCCATTAAATAAGCCAGCATCCAGCCAGGCTTTAACATCACGGCATGCTTTATGAAGTACCACTTCACCAATTTCGATGATTTGCCCAGTTTCTTCTGCGATGGGAATGAACACGCCAGGACTAATAATGCCTTTTTTCGGAGTAATAAAACGCACTAAGGCTTCCATTCCAGTGAATTTACCGGTGCGGATATTCATTTTTGGTTGGTAGTAAACTTCAAAATGATCTTCTTTTAAACCAAATCGCATTAAGTTTTCAATTTGCAGGCGTTTTACTGCTTGGCGGTTCATGGTGTCATTAAAGAATAAGTAGCTATTACCTTTCTTTTTCGCATGGTACATCGCAGTATCGGCATTTTTAAGCAGTAGTTCTGGGGTATTGCCATCTTCTGGGAATAACACAATGCCGACACTTGAAGTGATCACTAATTCGTGACCTGCCATTTTAAATGGCGTGGCAATGGCGGCTAAAAACTGTTTTGCCATTCTGGTAATGGTATGAATATCGTTAGTGCCAGACATAACTAAGGCAAATTCATCGCCACCTAAGCGGTAAAACACATCTTTTTCACGGGTGAGTTTACTCAACCGCATTGCTAGTTTTGCCAGTAAACTGTCGCCTAGTTGATGCCCTAATGAGTCATTAATTTTTTTAAAGTTATCTAAATCAAATACTAGTAATGCATGATGGCTGTCTTGTTTTGCCAGCTTTTTAAGATCGGTAAAAAATAGATTTCGGTTAGGTAAGCCAGTTGTACGATCGCGATTTGATAAGTTATGTAGTTGTGATTCGGCTTTTTTACGCTCGGTTAAATCTGAATATACAATGACATAGTTACAAATTTGATTATGTTCATTCTTAATTTCATCGATTGAGATTTCAATCGGTAGTAGTTTTCGCTCACTATTGCGCAGTTTAACTTCTTGTTGCCAATGGTCGGTAAGACGAACAGTATTTTTAATATCATCAATATAACTTTGCTCGTAACCTGGCAAGGTAAATGGCTTGTTTAAATAGTTATCTCGGTTCCCACCAAACTGCGATAAAAAGCTGGGATTAAGATCAACCAGGTTAAAGTTTTTATCGTAAATGGCTAATGCATCAGTGAGTGATTCAACACATTTAGCGAATAAGTTAAGGCGTGCCTCGGTTGATTTTAATTGCGTGATATCGCGTACCGTGCCAGTCATTCTTAGCGGGTTTAAATTGGTGTCTTTTTCAATGATTTTGCCTCTGTCGAGTACCCAATGCCAGCGATCAAAGCTATCTTTAATGCGATAGCTGGCTTCAAAGAAAGCGGTTTGCTCCGCAAAGTGTTGCTTTAACAGTAATTCAACTTGCGCTATATCATTAGGGTGAATAAGGGCTTTATTAGGTGGAACATCAATGATGGTATTTCTATCCATCATGTATTTATCGTTAATGCGCAGTACTTCACCAGTTTTGATATTCCAATCCCAAAGTGTGTCACCACTGCCTTCAACCGTGCTTTTTAAACGCCGTTCAGAAATACATAATTGGCGTCGTGAGCGGCGTAATTTGTAGATTGTGAATAATAAGTAAGGCAGCACTAACGTAACAAATGCACTCGGTAAATAAAGCATTAAAGTTTGCTGATCGACTAATTGCTCGCTATAGCCCAATGGGCTAAAGCAGAGTAATAATGAGGCGAATATGAATGTGTTGAATATTATTTTTATTATTATCATAGGGCACTTCTGTATTTTGCACTTGATAATCTAATTGAAGCACGGTGTTGTGTCAAAGAGAATGAGAAGAAATCAGCTTTTTTGTCGTTTTGTTTGTTTTAGGTACGCTTAGTAGCTCATATCTTGGTCTATGTTCTGCAAATGTCTCGCGAATATAAGTAACTATCTGCGCAAGACTAAGGTTTTCCAATGCTTCTAACAATTTTTGTTGCATATGAAAGTGATGATCTTGATTACCAATGGCAAGCCACAAGCGTTGTGAACGCAGCCGGAGGTTTTTATCTTTTTCGGCGATGTGGGTGGTTAAGCCATGTTTTTGTTGCTGCCATTGCTCTTCATTTAATTGCTCTAATGAAGCAAGGAATTGCTCAAGAAACGCATTATGACGCTCAAAAATCGCGGTTGCACTGTAGTTAGGTGACTGCACGTAGAAGGCGATGCCCGCACGAGTATTAAAGGGCGCATAACCTGCGCCCACTAGGTAGCCTAACTGTTGTTTGGTACGAAGTTCATTAAAGTAATCTTGATTAATAAGATGGTTTAGCGCCATCATTTTTACTTTTTCAACAACGTCATCGGTTTGTGCTTGGTAATAAATAACCATCGCATGATCGCTACAATTTAGGGTCAGTTGCGAGCGGGTTATTTTGTCTATTTCAAATAACGGACGGGTTAGATCTTCAATCGTTGCTGATTTAGCTAAGTGGTGAGCAATCTTTTTTTGAAACTCAATTGCATCACTTTCTCGCCAATTACCGTGCAAAAATGACTCTACATGCAAGGCATTAAAAAACTCGCGGCGAAAACAATTAAACTGATGAAAGCTGGTATCTTTAAGTGCCACAGCAAGCTGCTCTGGTTCTGGATTCCACGGCATTATTTTTGCACCCAGCACGCTAAATAATTCACCAACGGGTTTATTTTGATTGCTGTTACGCCAATGACGGACTAACTGTTTTTTATACTCGGCAAAACGTTTAGCGCAAATATCGACGTTAAATAACGCTTGGAGTAATTCATCAACTAATTCTAATTGGCTCGATGAGAGTCCCGCAGTGTGCAGGGTTAAACCACCTTGATGTGAGGTTAAGTGATAACTTAAACCAGCTAACTCTGCCGGGTAAAATTGTTCTGCAACACTATCCATAAATAAGTCTGCAAATAGACGAGTAAGTGCCATGTGTTTGATATCTTTAACAGCAAAGTCAGAATCCATCGCCAAATAAAAGTGCCCCTTGGCAACTCGAAAAGTGTTGTCTTGTTTAAACCAAAAATCAAAGCCAGGTTCTTTTACTAATAGTTGTGGGTGATTTTGTGGCTGCTCAACGTCATACAATGACACTTCTTTGGTTAAATAAGGGTTTGCTGTAGGTAATAGCATTTCTGGTAGTGGAGTATTAATTTCGCACAGCGCTTCCAGCCAACAGCTAGAAATACTTTCGATCCGATAGGGCGTGTGATACCACTGAGTGGTATGCTCAGGTTCAACATCAGGATGGATCAACACCAAGCGCATATTATGCGGCGTTAACCATTGCATTGCAGTTTCATGAGCCGTTTGATTAAAACCATCCATGAGATAGTCACCTTGCACATAATTGGCTTCATCGTAGTGTTGCATGTTGATGCTTAAATTACTGACCCAATCTATTAAGCGGGCTTTTTCTTGGTTATCAAAGGCGATTTGTAATAGATTTTTTTTATCTTGATATAAGCGCGGTAATTTATCGATGTTTTGATTAATTAAACAAATATATTCAAACACCATTTCAACGATGTCTTCATAGTATTCAATTCCTTCATCGGTCAGTGCCATGCTGATATTAAAATCTTTAAAGTTGCTACCGTTAATGCCACCTCCAGCAGAGAGGGCATTGATCCAACCTTGCGCTTTTAAAATAGAGTAAAGCGACCCTTGCCCTTCATACCCTAATAAATGCGCAATAAAACTAACGGTTTTATGGCGATAAAAATCATCAATATTAGGCATCGCAAAACTTACTATGAGTTTTTGCATATGCTTATGCGGTTCTATATGCAGTACTTTGCAAAGATCTTGCGCGCGATAAAGTGATGCCTCAATGACGGGTTTTGGTTGCTGCTGACCTTTAATATCATTAAATAATGTAGTTACCCATTGCACCATAGTGTCAATTTCTGCATCAGCGCAGATCACTAGGCTCATCCACTGGGCTTGATAATGGGAGTTAAAAAAATCTCGCAATTCTTTGCTTACACAGCCATTACGATCCGCTAAGGTTTGCTGATTACCCACTGAAAATTTAGCAAATGGATGAGCAGGATTAACGGTTTCTTTGTGTGCTTGATAGATGCGTCGGCCATCGTCTTTTATTTTTAATTTAAATTCTGCATCAATGGCATTACGTTCTTTTTCAGTTTCGCCAGGGTTGAGAGAAGGTGCAATAAAAAACCGGCTAAATTGGCTCAGTGCTTGTGCAAACTCTTGATTGTTAATATCGAAGAAATAACAAGTGTGCTCGGTGCCGGTCCATGCGTTGGTGTTGCCACCGGATTGGGAAACAAAATTACCAAACCCGCCGGATTCCGGAAATTGGTCTGTGCCTAAAAAAAGCATATGCTCTAAAAAGTGCGCGAGCCCTTGTCTATCAACAGGATCGTCAAAGTGACCAGCATTCACGGCCATCGATGCAGCGGCTTTAGTTGAATCTTTATCTTGCACTAACAGGACTTTTAGACCATTGTCCAGTGTGAGGGCACGGTATGTTCTGTTATCATTGCGGCTGATATTCAAATGATGCTCCTGAAACGTTAAGTTTACTCGTTAACAACAATGATAACTTCAGGGCTGCGATTAAATTGCTTGGCGATTTTTACCTGAATATCATAAGCGAAATGTGTGACGTTGTTTTAATATAGCGGACAAACAGGCAAACTGGCTACTGTTTTATATTCTTTAATCGGTTGATTTTTTATGAAAACAATCTTAATAATGCGCCACGGCGAAGCAACACCGATGCAAGCTGACGATGCAAGTAGAAATTTGACCTCGGTTGGCCAACAACAGGCCGAAAAAATGGGTTTATGGTTGCAAGCAACGCATACCCCAACGGCATTGTTAGTAAGTCCTTACATTCGTGCTCAGCAAACAGCTGAAGGAGTAAAAAAGCATAATGCTTTTTTATTCGAAGAAACTTGCAGCGATATAATCCCTGAAGGCAATCCACAAATTGCCGCCGATTATCTAGAAACTCTCATCGCGATGCATCCACAATGCGATACCTGGTTGGTCGTAGCTCACATGCCAATAGTTAGTTATTTAGTTGACCAATTGAGTGCTGGGAATATGCCGATATTTAACACTGGAGCGGTTGCCGTATTGAGTTACGATGAAAGTCGCCATAAAAGCCAATATTTAAGTATTCACGCTCCCAGCAATGTCGAAATTTAACCTCATACCCAAACCACCTCAAGATACAGAATTCAGCGTTTCACAGGGGCTTAATATCAAGGCGTTACTTTGCAACAATGGCAGTCCCTTTCAAGAAGTAACAACGATGAGAGTAAGTGCCAGTGAAATGCCCAACTGAAACTCGCATCTTGAGGTGACTTGGGTATGTAACCTTGTGTTCAGAACCAAATTTGCTAAATTAGCGACACACTAATTTAGCAAAGACAATTTTATGACAATTGAACGTATTCAAACCGCAACTCGCATGAGTCGTATCGTTAAGCACAATGGTACGGTGTACTTATGTGGCCAAGTATGTGCTGACGCAGAGCAGGGCATCACCGAACAAACGCAAACCATGCTTGATAAAGTTGAGTTACTTTTAAATGAGGCGGGAAGTTCAAAAGAGCATATGCTCAGCGCCACTATTTATGTAAAAAGCATGGATTACTTTGCCGATATGAATGCGGTTTGGGATGCGTGGGTACCAGCAGGTCATGCGCCCGCACGTGCCTGCGTAGAAGCTAAAATGGCCCGCGATGCTTTGTTAGTTGAGATTTCAGTTGTTGCTGCAAGCAAGTAACCCACAAGCATTTAAGGACTTAATATATCCAAATTAATGCGATGAATTTGCAGCCTTTGTATTAAAAGAGGTAAAGCTACTACCTCTTTTTTATTTTGCTTTGAGCATCATAATGAAGCAATACTAAAAAATGGTGATTTAGCTATCTTCACCAATTGGCAAGGTCCGTCAGTGCATGTATTGTAAAGACATTGCTGATACTTTTCGATTGCATAGTGGGGATGAGTAATTTAACTTAAAATTTACGCTTGCTTTGGGGATTAATTCATGGGGTTGTTTCTTTTAAATCGAAAGTGCTTATTACTTATTGTTTTAACGTTTTCTTTAGTCGCTTGTAGTGATAATTATAATGAAGAGTTTATTACATCAGCTTCTACGCTGAATAAGTCCAAAGCTTTAGCTCAACAGTTAGAAAATTTAAACTTGGTAACCTTAAGTTATCTTAAAGAAGAAATTTTCATCGTTAATAATATTATAATAAATGATAAGAAGAAAACGTATGGTATAGCTCCTGAAGGCGGGTTTTATGAAAGTTACTATTTACAATCTGAAAAAAATGCATACGAAAATTGGGACACCATTACGAACAATTTCATCCCTTCTACTATAGTGAAAAGAGAAGATGTACTCGAATTATTATCGGCAATGAAAGCAATCGGCATTACGGATATTTATCATAATAGAACTAATGAAATTTTCACTTTGCAATGGGGAAGTTCAGTGATGAACGGTTATCAAGGTTTAATTTTTGGAGATAAAAGTAGATTAGGTGATGAATACAAAGCTAGTCGGTTTGACGATTTTAAAGAAGTAAATAAAGATACATTTTACTTTGCTGTCAGGTGAGTATTTCCACAGTCCATTCGAACCTTTTTGTTGAGTTGAATTACACTGGCAGTGTCTAAATTACTCCTTTGAATACCTCACGCTTGTTGTCAGTAATGTACGCCCGATGTTTACCTCAACTTAATACCATTTTGATTTAATACATGATCTATTTAAGCTAGAAGAGTTTCTTTCATAAATAACTTGAAACGATTCTATCTCGTTCTTGGAGGAAGCTAAGCCTTTGTTTATAATCAGGTACATTTGAACACTAATTAAATAGTATTGGTGTGATGGCTATAAAGAATTTGCTCAATATATTCCCTGAATCGGGGATCGCAACATAAAATATCTTTAACAGCGAGGCTATTAATGCCGGTTGCGAGTTTGCTACAATTTTATAAAATCCTGGTGCGCCGATGAAAAATTTAAACGATTGTTTTGAAATAAAGATGACGTTAACCCTTAGCGTCTAAATTCATCACTTAGTGGTCAGTTTTTTTAAATAAGCAAAAACAAGGACAGACAATGAAATCTAACCCAGTAGTACTTATAACCGGAGCAAGCCGAGGAATTGGTGCTGCAACCGCAATTTATTTTGCTCGTCACGGTTATGATGTTTGTATTAATTATAAAACGAATCAACACAGCGCAGAAAAAATAGCAGAGCAAGCACGCGGCTTTGGTGTAAAAGCCGAAATAGTGCAAGCCGATGTGTCTGATGAAACGCAAGTGCTGACCCTGTTTACAAAAGTAGATGAGTTATTTGGCAAATTAGATGTGCTTATAAATAATGCGGGTATTTTGAAACCGCAAATGCCATTACTTGAGATGGGAGCCTCGCGTATAAATGAAGTGCTAACCACCAATGTAACAAGCGCTTTTTTATGTGTCCGTGAAGCGATTAAGCGAATGCCCAGTGGCGGCAGTATCGTTAATGTATCATCGGCAGCGGCTAAAACCGGTTCACCAAATGAATATATTGATTATGCCGCATCTAAAGGAGCAATGGACACGTTAACCATTGGTTTAGCCAAAGAAGTAGCCAAGTTAGGTATTCGTGTTAACTCAGTGCGCCCAGGATTAATTTACACCGATATGCACCGCGATGGTGGTGAAGTAAATCGGGTGGAGCGTCTTAAAGACAAGCTGCCATTGGGTCGAGGTGGACAACCTGAGGAAGTTGCCGCTGCAATTTACTTTTTAGCCTCTGAGCAGGCATCGTTTACCACAGGTAGCTTTGTTGATGTAGCTGGCGGTTTGTAAAGGTTAAAGCAATACCGATAACCAAAAACTAAAGCTAATCACACTTAAAACCGTTGACAGTACAACTGCACCGGCTAATGTCACCTGATGTTGACCTATTTGACTGGCAATAAGGTAAGCATTTACACCAACAGGAGAAGCGCTTAATAGCACTAACACGTTCAAAATCTCTCTATCTAATTCAAATGCGTATGCACCGATTAAAAATACCCCAGCAGGAAGTAACAAAATCTTCATTAACGAGGCGATTAATGCGGGTTGCCAGTTAGCTGCAATTTTGTAAAACGCTAAGTTGGCGCCTAATACAAATAACGCGCAGGCAATGGCGGGGGTCGCTAAAAGCTCTAAACTCTTTGCTAGATTATCAAACAAAACAATGCCGCTGACATTTAATATTAGCCCGCAGCCGATGCTCAATACAATCGGATTCAGTACCATGCTCTTAGCAAAACTTGACCATGAAAATGCGTGTTCGCTGCCCTTTGCGCCGATTAAATAGGTAAGTGCAAACAGCAATGTGCTATGAAAGGTAATGATCATAAAAGCGATGGCGATCATTTCTTTGCCAAGGGATGCGATGATGATAGGAATGCCCACCAACACCATGTTTGAGTAACTCGACGCTAAGCCAAATACACTGTGTTGTTGATAATTTTTTTGCTTAGCTAAATAAAAGCGGTCAACCAAAATACCTAAGGCAAATACGCTCAGTACAGGAATATAAAAACTCAGAAAGGCCGATAAACTAATACTTTGCTGTAAATCGATTTGCGACATATTTAAAAATAAAAATGCCGGCAGGCTAATGTAAAAAGTAAACTTACTTAGCCCTGCAATGTGTTGCTGTTCAAAAAACTTTAATTTACAACAACTAAAACCAAGCGCAACAATGAAAATCAGCGGAAAGATGATAGAGAAAATATGCACTGCACTGTTGCCTTGAAATAGGGATAACGTTAACGCTTAGCGTCTAAATTCATCACTTTGTGGTAAGTTTATTAAAATAAGTACCGCACCTTTACCACCGTATTCAAGTGGCGCTTGGTGTATTGCTATGACATCTGGATGCTGTACTAAATATTGCGGCACTTTGTGTCTGAGTATATGTCCACCAATACCATGTACTACACACGCACAGTAGTAATGCTTCTTTTTGCACTCATGGATCAGTCCTGCGAGTTCATCTTTTGCCAACTCCTTATTTAAACCATGTAAATCAAGGGTTAAATCAGGTACAAAGTCACCTCGGCGTAACTGCTTTGCTAAAAAACGATCTTGACCGTCTTGCACATAATTAACCGTTCCGTTGGTATCAATATCTGGCACATATTCATCAGAAAAGAAAAATTCTGCCTGATGTTGCTTTTTTTGCTGGGCAAACAGCTTAGCTTGTGAGATTTTAGGTTTGTTAGCAAAGCGATGCGTGTCTTGTTTAAATACACGGGCACCATTAATACTTTGACGAAACATATCGATGTCGTCAGGGCTAATATCTGCGTTTGAGAGAGGATCTTTTTTCATAGCGGCAGTCTAAACAAAAAAACGCTAGAAATCGAGTGAAAACAGAGTAAAAACTGTGTAAAAAAGCGTTACAATAGGGCAATCATGGGGCCTTAATTGCGCCTCGATTGAATTGATATTTTCTAAAGCAGCAGGTAGATAACGAATATGAGCGAATTATTAATAGAAGAAGCAACCTTAGATGAAGCTGTAGCAGAACTGTCAACGTTACACGATTGGCTACGGTGGACCACGAGTCAATTTGCCAGCAGTGGTATTTTCTTTGGTCATGGAACTGATAACGCATGGGATGAAGCAGTCAACTTGTTACTGCCCGCGTTAAGCTTACCCATTGATGCACCAAAAGAATTAATGCATGCCCGGTTAACTAGCACCGAAAAAAACCGCCTTGCGGGATTAATTGCAGAACGTATAAATGATTTCACGCCAGTACCTTATCTGACTAATATTGCATGGTTTGCTAATATGCCATTTTATGTCGATGAGCGCGTATTGATCCCACGTTCACCTTTTGCAGAGTTAATACATAATCGCTTTTCACCTTGGCTAGCTGAGCCTGAATCGGTAAATCGTATTTTAGATTTATGTACCGGTTCTGGTTGTATCGCGATTGCATTAGCACAAACTTTTGCAGAAGCGCAGGTTGATGCCGTTGATATTTCTTATGAAGCACTCGAAGTTGCTGATATCAATATCACTGATTATCAGTTAAGTGACCGTGTATTACCTATTCAATCCGACGTATTCAGCGGTGTACCAGGGCAGAAATATGACCTGATCGTGGCAAACCCTCCGTATGTAGACGCCGAAGATATGGCTGATTTACCGCGTGAGTTCCACCATGAGCCAGAGCTTGGTTTAGCATCAGGCCATGATGGTCTTGATGTAACCCGTACTATTTTGAGTGAAGCGGCCGATCATCTAACTGATAACGGTTTGTTATTTGTCGAAGTTGGTAATTCTATGGTACACATGGATGCCCTTTATCCAAATGCGCCTTTTGAATGGGTTGAGTTTGAGCAAGGTGGATTTGGCGTATTTGTGATCAGCAAAAAACAACTCGTTGCATATTTCGCAGACTGATCACCACAAAAATCAAAGCCGAGCATCAGGCTCGGTACTTAGTAGTCATTAGGAATGAGGAAAGTTAATGGCAGGTAATAGCATAGGGCAGTTATTTAAAGTGTCCACCTTTGGCGAAAGCCACGGCGTCGCCTTAGGCGGTGTTGTGGATGGCACGCCAGCAGGCCTTGAAATCACTGAGGCAGATTTACAAATCGATTTAGATCGTCGTAAGCCAGGGCAAAGCCGTTACACTACGCAGCGCCGTGAGAGCGATCAAATTAAAATTTTAGCGGGTGTTTTTGAAGGTAAAACCACCGGAACCAGTATTGGTTTATTAATTGAAAATACCGACCAACGCTCACAAGATTATGGCAAAATTAAAGACGTATTTCGCCCAGGTCATGGTGACTACACGTACTGGCATAAATACGGCCTACGCGATTATCGCGGTGGTGGCCGTTCATCTGCTCGCGAAACCGCTATTCGTGTTGCCGCAGGCGCTATTGCTAAAAAGTATCTAAAGCAATTTCATGGTATTGAAGTACGTGCGTGTTTGAGTCAACTTGGGCCAATTAAAGCTGAAAATTACGATTGGGATGAAGTTGAAAATAATCTTTTCTTTTTCCCAGATGCAAGCAAGTTAGACGCGCTTGACGACTATATGCGCGACCTTAAAAAACAAGGTGACTCAGTCGGCGCGAAGGTAAAAGTAGTGGCTAAGAATGTACCTGTTGGTTTAGGTGAGCCGGTATTTGACCGCCTTGATGCAGAACTTGCCCACTCACTGATGAGTATTAACGCAGTAAAAGGCGTTGAAATTGGCGACGGCTTTGATGTGGTTGAGCAAAAAGGCTCTGAGCATCGTGATGAGTTAACCCCTGATGGCTTTACCTCAAATCATGCCGGTGGGGTGCTTGCAGGTATCTCTACAGGGCAAGATATAATCGCGTCAATTGCACTCAAACCGACATCAAGTATTACGATCCCCGGTAATAGTATTAACACGAGTAATGAATCGGTTGAGATGATCACCAAAGGCCGTCACGACCCATGTGTTGGCATTCGTGCAATCCCGATTGCCGAGGCGATGATGGCCATTACTTTAATGGATCATTTACTACGTCAACGTGGTCAAAACCCGCATGTTCATCATGAGCATGGGCCAATAAATGGCTCTGTTTAGGGTTTAGTTAAAAGCATTTAGAATTATTTAAAAGCGCGATGTTAATCGCGCTTTTTTGTTGTGGTTATTTTAAGATAGACATCAAAGTTTCAGGAGCGGGATCAGGCTGTGTTTTTGATCTGTCCATTGCGCCAAATGTACTGTTGAATAAGGTGTTATCGGTGATAAGTCTGTCATGGCTATCGAATTTAAAAATGCTTGGTTATTCGTCATTACGACCCATTGTGAGCCTAACTGCGTACCGCTATAGTTAAATTTGATCAGAGATTTATCGAAGCGCTTACTGTGAGCTTGGAGCACTGGCATCAAATCAATATGATTATTGGATATATGGATAATTAATAAGCCGCCTTTTGTTAGTCGCTGCCAATATAACTGAAAAGCTTCCTCAGTCAGTAAATGGGTAGGAATAACATCACTTGAAAAAGCATCAATAATTAACGCATTCATTAACGGTGCATTATTTTTTTGCTCTTCAGTTAAGGTGATTCTGCCATCGCCAATAGCCACATCAATGCGTGCAGGACTATCTGTTAAATATGAAAAATAATTCATGGCCATGTTATAAACCGCAGGGTTAAGTTCATAAAAGCGGATTTTATCGAACTTATCGCCAAACTTTGCTAAAACTCCAGCACCTAAACCAATAATACCTATATTTAAATCTTGTTGCTTTTTTAATGCTGACAATGATTTAGCGATACCAGTATGGTGATGGTAATAGCTGTTTGTGAGTTCAGTTTGTTTATTAAGTGGCTGTGAGCCATGAATCGTTGTGCCATCGATTAGGCGTCGTTCAGCAAGATCAGACGTTGTAATGTCTTTGACAGTGACATAACCGTAAAAATTTCTCTCAGACGCTAAGTTGTATTGATTAAAATTAACAAAAAGATAGCTATATCCTGTGCCCCAAATAACCAGCGTAGCCAGTAAAGCTATTTTATAGCAAGAGGACGTTTTCGTCGTCTGGGTGAGTAGCGTGTATATAAATAATGAAAGCGCTACAGCTAACGCCACAATGAATTCTGTTATTTGTTCAAACAGTAGCGGTGCGACTAAGGCACTGAGTAAACTGCCGATCACTCCTCCTAAAGCGATATATAAATAAAATACAGTAAGCAGTGAGCCATCTGGCGCGAGTTTTCGAAGTTCACCATGACAGATCATACAAACAATGAATAAAATAAAGCTGTAGATCACCAGTTGAGCTAAAGCATTAAATTGGCTGCCAAGGAAAAACATCATCAGCCCTGCGAATGCGCTAAATATTAATAAGTACGTCCAATGGGCGCGATTATAGCTTTTTGCGGATGCAAACGCATAACTGAAGGTCAGCAAATATATTACCAATGGTAAAGCCCATATCAGAGGCATAGGCGGGATGTTGATGCTGATCATCTGAGTTGTCGCGATCAACATCATTGAACTGGTTGCTGAGAACGCAATCCACAGCCAATTAGGTTTGACGAGCAAAGTCGTTTTTGATTTAGTAATAGCTTTATCAGCGATACTGCCATTACTAAATAGTACATAAACTAGGCACAATAACAGTATGCAGTATGCAAATAACCCCGCTGTCCAATAGCTCTTTTGCTCATCGATTGAAAATAAAACTTCAAAAATAAATGGGTAACTCAGCAAAGCAAGTAGTGAACCCAGATTCGAAAGCGAATACCATTGATAAGGTACAGTCATAGCGGTCGATTCAATATACCAGCGCTGCAATAGTACGCTGGTGGCACTTAGTAACATAAAGACTAAGCCAACCTGTAAAAACAATTTAGCAATCACTGACCACGCTGGTGTTAGTGATAAAAATAGACTGACTTCAATTGTGTTAAAAGTAATGATGCTCGATAAAGCCACTAACAATGTGTGTATAAATAATTGTCGTTTGAGCTGATAACGGCTTAACAAATGAGCATATAAATAGCCGAGTAACAGCATGCTTTGATAAAAAAATAGGCTGGTTGACCAAACCGAAGCGCCACCGCCAAACTCGGGTAGTAGCTCTTTAGATAAGATAGGTTGAATTTGAAAGAGTAGAAACGCGCTCACAAAAATAATGAATGTCGATAATATCCGTTGCATCTTTTTTATTACTTAGTAAATGGTGCCTAACCATTAACTGAACTAATTAATGCGGCAATGTAATAACCCTTGAGTTTATCTTAAGAAAATCTTAATCTATGATTTGTATGAATTTATTGGAGTTGTAAGTGGGTAGGTTTCGAATCGGGAATTTTGACGTCGATGTTAGCCGTGGTAAAATTTCCTCAGCTGAAGGCGTACAAATTGTCGAACCTAAGGTTATGGATGTGCTCCAATTTTTGTACTCTCATAGGGGCAATGTGGTTAGCCAGGAAGAAATTTTTGCAGCTGTGTGGCCTAATTCAGTGTTTAGCCCAAGTAATGTGCAACGCAATATTGCACTGCTGAGGAAAGCATTAAATGAAGATTCTAAAAATCCACAATTCATCATTACCCACCCGAAACGGGGTTATTGCCTTGAGCTTAACGAACAAACACGTTCTCACTGTGTAAAGTGGCCGTTGTTGGCTTTTATCGCCGTGACAATTGTATGTTTGGTTGGTGGTTGGTTCGCATTTGCAACGCAGGTTGTTAAAACTGATTTCTCTGCGTTGGTGCCTGTAACATCAAATGAAGCCAATGAATCCTCTCAATCGCAATCTAATAACGGCAATTATTTAGCATTTGTTCGCGGTGACAATGATAATCAGCATATCTGGCTAAAAGAATTAACGACAGGTAAAGAGGTACAATTATCCCAGCACCCATCGACCTACTATAGTCTAGGCTGGAGTCCGGATAATCGCGCATTGGCTTTTATAGAAAAACAAAATGATGTTAGCCAATTAGCGTATTTTAATTTAGACATGGTAACTCTAACGAGTTTAAATTACGCCAACGTACTGGAATTTAAAGAATATTTAGTTACCAGCCAGCAATTACAATGGACTAATAACAATCAGGTTTATTTTATTGAGCGACGAAAACATAAAAATGATACGCAGCTTTCGACCGTCAATATAGAAACTAAACAAAAACAGGTAATCAAAGCCTCAATGGGTCAAGACTGGTTAAAGTTACATGCGTTGTCGCCAGATCAAACGCAACTAGCGCTTGGTTATGAAGCAGGACAAAATAACTACCGTATTGAAATGCTGAATTTAACGGATAATAGCAGTAAAACAATTGCCGTTATTGAAGATGGTATTCAGGGGCTTAGTTGGCACCCAAGTGGTGAATACTTGCTGATAAGCAGCACAAATAATCTATTACTTATTGATCGTCAGGGCAACTCAACTGATATCGCCTTTAATAATTATCAAGTTATTCGAGATGCTGCATTCACGCCATCTGGTGAGGAGATATTAATGGAGCTTGTAAATATTGATGTTGATATTTTACGGGCAACAAATACCGCTCCTCAGCAGTATGAAAAGCTTGTCGATACCTCGTCGGTTGATTTTTTACCGGTGTTCTCACCTGATTCAACTAAGTTTGTCTTTGAATCCCATCGTTTTGGTTTAAAACAGCTATTTTTATATGAGCAAGGTAAACAAACGCTGATTTTTGCAAACCCTAATAATGAAGAACTGTTTGGGGTTGTTTGGTCAAAAAATGGCGAAGAAGTGATCACCGCAAGCAAAGATAAACTGTTTCGAATTGATTTAAAAAGTGGCGATTATCAAGAAATAGCCCACCATCATCATTCGTTTTATCTCAGAGAGAAGTTTTATAATGAAGATGCGATCTTGGTTTCATATCGCGCTGACGATGGCGTTACATTTCACCCAGCAAAATTAGACATGCAAACATTAAGTTTATCGCCATTCACTGGCCAAGGAGAGCGGCTGGCTTGTTATGCAATGGCTTTAGACAAACACGATCAGATTTATTTTTCAAATAACAAACAGGTATTTCGACTCGATCAAGATGGCAATTTTGCTCAAGTATGGCACGCAGATGATAGTGATATTATTGGTCTGGCGGTCGATGAGCAAACGTTGAGTATTACCTTAGAGCAAGAAGATGGTTATGAGCTTAATATGCTTGATTTACAAAGCGCTCACTCAGAAATACGCCATATCGCGAACGAGAAAGGTAATATGTTAATTAATGCTTCACACGATAATACGCAACTTTTATATCTTACTGAGCCAAAGCGAAAACGCACCTTAGTAAGGCTGCGATAGTCTTTAAAACCCAAGATTCACAAGGTAAGTGCATAATCTGCTGCTATTAGCTTTACTAACTCTCGTTTTATCGGGTTATGAGCGTGGTTTGCGTGTAATAGTACGATATCAATAACGGGCAAGGGCGGCAGAGTTGAGTCAGTAACCGTCACCAGCTCCTGAGTGTTACTTACCTCAGCCATCACACCAACGGCTAGATTGGCTTTTACTAATGCTGTGAGCGCACTGAGCGAGCCGCAGCAAGCAACAATGTTAAATGGGCGTTCAGCCTTTAGTAACCCTTCAATAGCCGCTTGATGAAATTTACAATCTCGTTGAAATATTGCAACCGGCAGGGTCATAGCGGATTGATAGTTAAATTCGGCACTTTTAACCCACACACCTTTGCTTGATTCTAAAAAATAACCTTCTTCAGAGCTGGGCGAGCGCGTCGCAATCACCATGTCTAGCAAGCCTTGATCTAGTTGTGTTTTGAGCTGGTTGGTCGGCTCGCAACTGATTTGTAAATCAAGTTGCGGTATATGTTTATGTAATAAAGCCACAACTTTAGGTAATACTGTGCCTGCATAATCGTCAGGACATGCTAAGCGCACGCGAGTTTGCCCACCACCGGTTTTAAGTTGTTTATAGGCTTCATCATGCAGTGCTAATAATTGTTTTGCGTAGCTGGCTAAGTGAACGCCACTTGACGATAGTACAAGCTGCCTGCCTTGTTTGATAAATAATGGATTACCCAGCTCTTGTTCGAGCTTTTTCATTTGCATGCTCACTGCCGATTGGGTGCGGCATACTTGTTGGGCAGCGCGAGTAAAGCTGCCCGTTTCAACAAAAGCGCAAAAAGTACGTAGGGCGTCTAAATCCATATTTAACTCATCTATCAATTTTACTTATGTATTGTATAAAAACTATTGGTAAGTAATTAATTTACTACTGCTCTATATTAGGGATATTAAACACTACTAAGGAACGCAAATGCAATTATTTATCGGTAATAAAAACTATTCGACATGGTCGCTTAGAGCATGGTATTTAATGAGTAAATTCAATGTTATTTTTACTGAGAAACAACTCGTATTAGACACCCCTGAGTTTTATGAAACGCTTAAAAACAGTTTTGCAGTACAGAAAGTACCCGCCTTAGTCGATGGCGACTTGCAGGTATGGGATTCATTGGCAATTTGTGAATACATCAATGATGCTTATTTATCTAATACAGCTTGGCCTATTGATACTGCGCAGCGAGCGACAGCCCGCAGTTTAAGCGCTGAAATGCATACCGGCTTTATGGCGCTGCGTAATGAAATGCCAATGAATATTCGTGCAACTCGCCTAATTGAGTTATCTGCGGCGGCTAAAAAAGACATTAGCCGCATTGATGAAATATTTAGCCAGCAACAACGTAGTTACCCAAATGCGTGGTTGTTTGGTGAGTTTAGTATCGCAGATGCTATGTATGCGCCTGTAGTACTTAGGTTAAAAACCTACCAAATATCACTTTCAGCTTTGGCGGAGCATTATTGTCAGCATGTTTTAAGTTGCCCTACATTACAACAGTGGATCACCGAAGCGCTAAAAGAAACAGATATTGTTGCTTGCGATGAAGCAGGGGTTGATGTTACTTAAAGTAACTTGCCAAGCGCTAAGGTTATGAGGATGTATGGAACAGATTAAGCTATCACACCAAGATACATTAAAGCGGCTAGAAAGGTTTAGTCGCTTTACCGACAGCAGTATTGGCATTCCTTTTACTCGGTTTAAGTTTGGCGTAGAGGCACTGATCGGTATTCTGCCTGGTATTGGAGATCTAGCTGGGCTAATTTTATCTAGCTATATTCTATTTGAAGCCCAGCGCCTAGGAGTTAGTAAGCGTATAAAATTACGTATCGTAATAAATATGTTGATTGATTTTTTTGGTGGCCTAATTCCGCTTGTCGGTGATATTTTTGACGCTTACTTTAAAGCAAATACCCGCAATACCCGTCTACTGAAACGCTACTTAGTAAAACAATAACGATAAAAATAAGTTAGTTTTTATCGTTATTAAAAAAGTATTCTGCAATCACTTGTTTCTGTTGGCCAAACGGGTCTGAAATGCCAATCCCAATGCCGATTATTTTACCCTGCGCTTCAGGCGGGTGGGCTTGCATTTGTTTATTTAAAATAACGAGCTTAGGGCTTTTCTCGTTAGCTAATAATGTTAAATGCGGCTGAAAGTTCTGAAATACATTGGGGCTACCATAGCGCTCAAATGCCGTTAATTTGTTGGGGTAGTTTTTAACCCAGCTAGGGATTGTGGCATTTGTGTCGCGTAATGGCTCAATCGCCATTGTTACTTCATCTGCTAGCCTTTGTAGCTTAGGCGAATACTGTAAGTTAATAAATGCCCAATTACTTTGCGTAACACTAAAACCTTGCGCTGTTATAGCAAACTCTTGATGTTGCTCGGTGATACTTTTTACAGCACGTTTAATGTCTTCTTCTGAGCCTTCAACAAAGTCAGTTAAATACAAAGTAGCGTGCACTGGCTTACCTTTTTCATAAAAACTCATGATCCCTTCTTTTTTTAATGCATCACTAGTTTGCTCAACTAAGTTAATGATTGACTTGGAAGGGATTGCAAACACATTGATGCTGACACTTTTTGCAAATGAGGGCAGGGGGATACTTATCAGCGTAATTAAAGTAACAACTAAAAGCTTCGGTCGTTTTATAAAAAGTAATTTGAACATGGGTTTATAATTTTATTCTTAAATTCGGATAGTAAGTGTAAAGAGGATAAGGGTTATTACTTGAACAGTAAATAAAAGGAGCTAGATTGCAGCGAATACATATTTTTGGCTTAGCTAAATTTGCAAAGTAAAGGCAAGACAATAACGCATGGCTGCTTAGTCGTTATCAACTTTTACATTCTTGCTAAAAGCCCGTACAATTCGCCTCGATTTTAATGTGCATTTGTTGCATTTTACCGAGGCGAATTAATCAGACTTTTATGCATCAAATAGCCGATTTAACATCTATTTTTGAACGCACTTTTTACCACAGCCATAATACACGCTTGGTCAAAGGTGAGCATGAGCCTATTTATATTCCCGCTGATGTTAAAACGCCGTATCATCAAATTGTGTTTGCCCATGGTTTTTATGCCAGTGCACTGCACGAAATAGCTCATTGGCTGGTGGCGGGTGATAAACGTCGTTTACTCGAAGATTACGGTTATTGGTATTGCCCAGATGGCCGTGATAAAGCTCAGCAAGCAGAATTTGAAGCCGTTGAAGTAAAACCGCAAGCAATCGAGTGGGCGTTGAGTGTTGCTACAGGTTTTGAGTTTAATGTTTCGGTTGATAATTTAAATGGTGAGCAAACCTGTCGTTTTGATTTTCAGGCGCGAGTACACAAGCAACTTTTACAGTTACTAAAAATAGGTTTTAATCCTCGGACTACTGCACTTTTAAAAGCATTAAGCGAATTTTACAATACGCCATGGCCATTGAATGCCGGGCAGTTTGTATGGCAACATCCTCAGGAGTTAAGTAATGCAGTTTAAGTTAGGACTAATTGTAAACCCAGTTGCTGGTTTAGGTGGCAGTGTGGCGCTCAAAGGTAGTGATGGTGTTGCGGCTAAAGCTCTGGCGCTTGGCGCTGAGCCAAAAGCTAATTTACGCACTAAAGCAGCGCTTGAGGTGTTATTGCCTTATCAAGATAAAATAACAATTTATACTGTTAATCACTCAATGGGTGAAAGCACCGCTACAGATCTTGGTTTTAATACCGAAGTTGTGTATCAAAGCGAGCACCCCAGTAGTGCAGATGATACTGAGCGTGCAGCCAAGGTATTGCAACAGCTAGGTGTTGATTTAATTTTATTTGCTGGTGGCGATGGCACTGCGCGCAATATTTGTCATGCGGTTGAAGATAGCGTACCGGCACTTGGCATTCCTGCCGGCTGTAAAATTCATTCAGGGGTTTATGCAATCACGCCAAAGGCCGCAGGGCGGGTAGTCGAAATGCTGGTTAAAGGTGAACTAGTTACCTTAGGCGATGCCGATGTGATGGATATTGACGAAGATGCGTTTCGTCAAGGCACAGTTAAAGCAAAACGTTATGGTGAAATGCAAGTACCCAGTGAAGTACGTTATGTACAAGCCGTAAAAAATGGCGGTAAAGAAACCGACGAGCTGGTACTTGCTGATATTGCCGCCTATGTCGTCAGTGAAATGGATGAAGATACGTTATATGTAATGGGCAGTGGCTCAACAGTTGCAGCTATTATGCAAGAAATGGGACTTGAAAATACCTTATTAGGTGTTGATTTAGTTGCAGATCAAAGCTTAATTGCGCAAGATCTTACAGCTGAACAATTATTAGCGATGACCCATCAGCGCGACACTAAATTAGTGATCACGCTAATTGGTGGCCAAGGCCATATTTTTGGCCGTGGCAATCAACAGTTAAGCCCAGCACTTATTCGCGCGATAGGGCTGGATAATATTATTGTGGTGGCTACCAAAACTAAATTACAGGCTTTAAACGGCCGCCCGCTCATTTGCGATACAGGCGATAGTGAGCTGGATGATGAATTAAGCGGTTATATTCGTGTAACCTGCGGATTTAACGACCATATTATGTATGCAGTAGGCCATCAAGATTGATTGGTAGAAGACCCTGCAAAATCAGGAGAAGTAGAAGTGAGTTTAGTAAATTATATTGACGCAGCCCAACAGTATTTTGATGACTTAGTGATCAAAGCCACTGATGATGAGTTATTTGCCGGTGGTTATTTACGAGGCCATTTTGATTTAGCAGTAGGCTATGCGCAAGTTGAAGAGCTTAATCTTGAAATAGATGAGCTCAATGAAACCGTTGAAAAAAGTTTAGTGAAAGCGTATCGCAATGGTGAGCTTAACGAAGAAGATAAAGCCCTAGTAGTAAGATTATGGGAAGAAGTAAAAGCACTCGCTTAAAAGACTAAATAAAAAGTTATTTAAAAAAACGGCAACAATGCCGTTTTTTTGTGCATTGAGACTATTTAGTTCCTAAAAATGTATTTTCTGTTCACTTAAAATTTACCTCATTCCCTAGATACGCTAAAGTACCACTGACTAAATTCTAGGGAACAAGTGAAATGAATAATAATAATGATGCGGCAATGCCCTCGGGCATAGTTGCGCGATTTTTAAATTTTGTTGAGCGGGTAGGAAATAAACTGCCTGATCCGGCAATCATCTTTTTGTTTGCCATGTTACTAATTTGGCTACTGTCGTGGTGGTTCTCAGGTGTTACTTTTGACGCTATCGACCCTCGTACCGGTGAAGCTATTATTATTAATAATATGCTGGCGAGTGATTCGTTAGCGACCTTTTTATCATCAATGGTAAAAACTTTTACCGGTTTTGCACCGTTAGGTGTGGTGTTAGTGGCCATGCTGGGTGTAGGGGTTGCTGAACATTCTGGCTTTATTAATACTGGCCTTAAGTTAATGTTAAAGGTGACACCTAAAAAACTTTTAACACCGTCAATTATTTTAGTCGCCATCGTCAGCCATACAGCAACCGATGCAGGTTATGTGTTAGTCATTCCGTTAGCTGGTGTTATATTTTATGCAGCAGGGCGCCATCCATTGGCGGGTATTGCGGCGGCATTTGCGGGAGTCAGTGGTGGCTTTGGTGCAAACTTTATTCCGTCGGGGATTGATCCACTACTGCAAAGCTTTACCCAAAGTGCGGCGCAAATTATTAACCCCGCGATGTCGATTAACCCATTAAATAACTGGGCGTTTACCTCGGCTTCAAGTTTATTCATTATTTTATTAGGCTGGTACATCACCGATAAAATTATTGAACCACGTTTAAAAAATACCGAATTAGATGGTAATAAAGAAGACTTACCTGCATTTGAAGATGCCCGTAGCGACGAAAAACGCGCGTTTTTTATTGCAAGTACAGTGATGATTGCAGGTCTTGCTTTATTAGCCTATGTGTCAGCCCCTGCGGACTCTGCAATGCGAAGCGAAGATGGCTCTTTAACTAATTTTCGCTCGCCTTTAATGCAATCTATCGTACCGCTAATTTTCCTACTGTTTTGGATACCTGGTGCAGTGTATGGTTTTACCGTTGGCACCTTTAAAAGCTCTAAAGATATGATAGATGCCATGAGTAAAGCAATGGGCGGCATGGCGTATTATATTGTAATGGCGTTCTTTTGTGCCTTGTTTATTGCTGCATTTAGTAAATCAAACTTGGGAGCTCTGCTGGCAATTGAAGGCGCGCAGCTGTTAAAAGCCATGGAGTTACCAAGTGCGGTGACTGTTGTCGGTATCATCTTTTTAACTGGTTTTGTAAACTTGTTTGTTGGCTCAAGTTCAGCAAAGTGGGCGCTACTGGGCCCGGTGTTTGTGCCTATGTTAATGCAGTTAGGTATCTCGCCAGATTTAACTCAAGCGGCTTATCGCGTGGGCGATTCTAGTTCAAACATCATCACTCCTTTAATGCCGTATTTCCCATTAGTTGTGGTGTACTGCCAAAAATACGTCAAAGGCACGGGCATTGGCACGCTTATCGCGATGATGCTGCCATATTCAATCGCTTTTATGATTGGCTGGAGCTTATTTTTACTCGGTTACTGGGCACTGGGTATCCCGCTTGGATTAGACGCAAGTTACGTGTATCCAGCAGTCGCGCCTTAATAAAACACGGCTAAATATTTATGTGTAAAAACCTCGTCATTATAATGGCGAGGTTTTTTTGTGGTTAGTTTTATCCAGCCAGTTGTCAATTCGATCGTATACCCAGCTTGGTACGTATAAACCGGTAAATATATTCGTTAACTAGGTTTTAGTATGGCCAATGAACGCGCTGTTCCTACATCTCGATTTTCACGCTTTGCAAAGTTAGGCTCATTAGCAACCAGTGTCGCGAGTAATATGTTATTTGAGGGAGCCAAAAGTACTCTTTCAGGAAAGGGTTGGGATAATAAAAGCTTATTACTGCAGCCTAAAAACATAAAAAACCTAGCGACAGAACTATCACACTTACGCGGTGCGGCAATGAAATTAGGACAGCTACTGTCAATGGATGCTGGGGATCTACTCAGTCCAGAGCTTGCTCAATTACTTGCATTACTTCGATCAGACGCTAACCCCATGCCACACAAACAACTCATTACTGTATTAAAAGAGCAGTGGGGAGATGACTGGTTATCGCGCTTTTCACATATTGAGCTTAGGCCATTTGCTGCCGCTTCTATTGGTCAAGTGCATTTGGCCTACCATGAAAACGGCGAGCAATTAGCTGTAAAAATTCAATACCCGGGGATCGCAAAAAGTGTGGTCAGTGATGTTGATAATGTTATATCGCTGCTTACATTGTCTCGTTTATTACCTAAAGATCTTGATATTAAGCCACTCGTCGCAGAGGCTAAAATACAATTATTAGCGGAAGCTGATTATCATCGTGAAGCGCAGTATTTATTACGTTATAAAAATGCATTGGCAAATAACCGACACTTTATTGTTCCTAACGTCTATAAAGAGCACAGTACTAAACAAATATTAACGATGCAGTATATTGAGGCTCAGCCTATAGAGGGAATTACCGATTTACCCAAAGCAGAGCAAAGCTTTGTGGCACAGCAACTTATTGCGTTATTTTTCAAAGAAATGTTTGAATTTAGACTGATACAAACAGATCCAAACTTTGCTAATTTTCATTATCAACCAGCCACACAAAAAATCGTTTTATTTGATTTTGGGGCAACCCGTGAGATTTCGCCTCAGTTGAGCCAAGCTTATCTAGCTTTATTTAAAGCAGGCAGTGAGAATAATCGTGATGGGGTATTAAATGCGGCCACTCAGATTGGTTATTTTAAAGATACATTGCGTGACAGTTATAAAGATAATGTCATAGAGCTATTTTTAATGGCGTGTGAGCCACTGCGTCACGATGGTGATTTTGATTTTAAAAATAGCCAACTGGCATCAAATATTAAAGATGCTGGGTTGCAACTTAGTGCACAAGCACAGCAATGGCATACACCACCAGTAGATGCATTATTTATTCACCGTAAACTTGCTGGTTTATATTTGATTGCGGCTCGCTTAGAAGCAAAAATAGATGTTAGAGCTTTATTTATGCCAATTTTATTAAAAACATGATTATTTTAGCGAATTCAAATACTCATTCATTCAATGCAATTGCTATCAACGACTATTGTGACTTCACAAAATCTTCCCCTCACGAATATTTACTTTATTCCAAACACAAAAAAACCTTGTCACTTTCGTGGCAAGGTTTTTTTATTAAAGAGTCGTTGCTTATTTAGCTGTGAAGCTTACTGGGCGACGTTCTTTACGAGGACCGCTACGCTTATCACCGCGTGCACTGTCATCTTTGTTAAAGCTGCGTTTTTTGTCACCTGATGGACGCTCAGAGCGTTCAGCACGTGGTTCAGCAGGACCTTGATCTTGTGTTAATGTTAAGCCCATTGGACGTTTACAAATAAACACTTTTTGGAAATGATCAAGTACATCTTTAGGCATGTTTTGCGGTAATTGAACCGTACTGTGATTGTCGTGTAAACGAATATCACCAATAAACTTGCTTGAGATGTCAGCTTCGTTAGCGATAGCGCCAACAATGTTCTTAACTTGAACACCATGTTCACGACCTACTTCGATACGGTAAGTATCCATAGGGCCTGCATCACGGCTATTACGTTCACGTGGTTTAGCATCACGGTCACGTGCAGGGCGTTCGCTGCGTTCATTACGACGACCACGGTCACCACGATCATTACGCTCACGTGGGTTACGGTCATTACGTTCGCTACGCTCACGTTGTTGGATCTTAACTTCTTCAACCTTAATTGGTGATTGTTGCTGTGCTAAACACAGTAACGCACCTGCTAGGTCTTCAGGAGCAAGTTCAAGCTTTTGCGCCATATTAGCTGCTACTTCATTAAAGAAAGTAATATCTTTATTTTCAAGCGCAATAGCTAATTTAGCTTGTAACGCTTCGATACGTTTTTCTTCAACAACTTTTGCAGTTGGTAGTTCAACTTGTACAATATCTGAATTCGTATGACGAATGATATTTTTAAGTAAATAACGTTCGTTATGTTTTACGAAAAGAATCGCTTTACCGGTACGACCAGCACGACCTGTACGGCCAATACGGTGAACATAAGCTTCAGAATCTTGTGGGATATCGTAGTTGATAACAAGGCTTAAACGGTCAACATCTAGACCACGTGCTGCAACGTCTGTTGCGATAACAACGTTTAGCATGCCACTTTTTAAGCGTTCTACTGTGCGTTCACGTGCTTGCTGGTTCATGTCACCGTTAAGTGGAGCTGCAGAGAAACCTTCGCGCTCTAATAACTCAGCAAGTTGTACTGTATCGTTACGTGTACGTACGAAAACAATCGCGCCTTCATATTGTTCAGCTTCTAAAAAGCGAACAATCGCTTTATTCTTGTGTACGCTGGCATTCCAAAACACTTGCTCAACAGATGATACCGTTGAGTTACGCGCAGATATATGAACCTGTTCAGGGTTATTCATATATTTGCTGCTGATGTTTTGAATTTGCTTAGGCATGGTCGCAGAGAAAAGACATGTTTGCTTTTCGCGCGGCGTTTTTTCCATGATGTTTTCAACATCATCGATAAAGCCCATACGTAACATTTCATCGGCTTCATCAAGTACAAGAGCTTGTAAGCTGTCAAACTTGATAGTGCCACGGTTAATATGATCGATTAAGCGACCTGGAGTAGCGACAATAACTTGCGCGCCACGACGAAGTGCACTTAATTGGATACTGTAGCTCTGGCCACCATAAAGTGCCAATACTTCAATACCACGAACATGTTTAGCATATTGTTCGAATGCCTCAGCTACTTGGATCGCAAGCTCACGGGTTGGTGTGAGTACAAGGATCTGCGGCTGCTTCACAGACGGGTCAATATTATTAAGTAATGGCAGTGCAAATGCTGCGGTTTTACCTGTACCCGTTTGAGCTAGTCCCAGTACGTCCTTTCTTTCTAGCAATAACGGTATACATTGAGCTTGGATTTCAGATGGTGTCTTGTAACCCAACTCTTCAACTGCCTTCAAAATTGCAGGAGAAAGATTTAGAGATTCAAACGTGACTGGTTCTGACATTAATACGCCTCAACGAATTTAAAGAGGCGCGCATTGTATAGGATTTACGAGGCAAATGCTTGTATAAATTGAAACTAATTTGTATGTAGTTGATGTTGGTCATAATTTAATCAATTTGATTGTGGGTAAATCAAATTGATTAACAAATTTTATACAGAACTTATTGATAAAGTCCAAGATTTTCTTTAGCGTAAGCTTCAAACTCAGTGAAACCACCGATGTGTGCTTGGTCAATAAAGATTTGTGGCACGGTTGGGCAAGGCTTACCTGCTGATTGTTCTAAATCGGCTTTACTCACGCCTTCTTTAATAATATCAACATAACGGTATTTAAAATCATCACGTTCATTTGCTAGTTTTGCAGCAACATCTTTAGCACGCACACAATAAGGGCAGCCTTCACGGCCAAAAATTACAGTTAACATATCGCTCTCCTCGATTTTATTTACATTCATCTTAACTAATTGAGAAAAAATAAACAGCGTAAAAAAACGATTGATGAATTCTATTTTAATGATTACATACACCTTTAATCAGTATTAAAGGTGTATGTGGGGTGGCTAATTAAAACTTAACACTAAAGCCAATTGAAGGGCGCATTTCAAAATCATCCTCGTTTTCTTTGATAATTAAATCATTAGTCGAGGTTACTTTCTGATAATCTAAATCAATGCTACTGGTGTTTGCTTGGCCGTAGGCGTTCATTAATTCTAAAATTAACACACCGTCTAAGCCCCAAAAGTCGGTTTGACGTTCAAAACGAAGATCAAGCCGATGATAAACATCGAAACGCTCAGAAAATGGATCACCATATTGTGGTAAAAAACGTCCTTCGAATTCGGAATTTTCTGTGACGCCAACAATCGGGGTGTAAGCTTGGCCGCTGCGGGCAGTAAAGTTAAAGCCGCCTTGCCATTTTTCACTGATTTGGTAATTAAACACCATGTTGACAACTAAAGGGGTATCAGCGTAATAATCCCGAGTGATATTTTGGCGTTGGTCAGTGCGTTCACTTTTGGCATAACTAACTGCAAGCCAGCCATACCATTTATCAGTTTTATTTTTGTTTATTAATAGATCAACACCGTAAGCTCGCCCAGTTACATCATTACTGTAACGAATTGCTGCATCGGAATAATTGTTTAATGCCAACGGTAAATCGTCCATGGTTTTGTAATACCCTTCAATAGACCATGTCCATTCATCGGCAAGTTCTTGTGCAAAACCTAAACTGCTGTGTTTTGAGGTTTGCGAACGTAAATTCGGGTTGCCGTGTTCAGGCAATAGAGTGTCAATATCTTGCATGCGATTATAATGCCCGTATTTAGCATTGATGCTATTGTGATCATTAATAAAATAGCTAAGCGCAAGACGCGGCATCACAAAATCTTCATCAGTGTAATCATTGCTTTGATATTGCACGCCGACTTCGCTTTGCCATTGTTCGTTAATAACCCAAACATGGCTAACACCAACAAAGAACTTATCAAGGGCTAGCTTGTCTTTACCCGTTATTCGCTCACCTTTGTTTAGATCGCAATCAGGATCGAGCTCGGTACAAAGATATTGAAAACTATCGTAACTGTAAGTACTGTCGTTATCAAAATAGGCGGCATCAAACACCAGTTGCTGGGCTTTAGTAACACGCCAATTTAATCGCCCTTTATAAGTGATTTGCTTTTGTTGTTCTTCATCAAAATAGCCATCACTTAGCGTGGCACGTTTAGCGTATTCCAATCGGCCAGAATGTTCGAGCGAACCAACGCCTAAGCGTAAATGAAAGTCTTTATTAAAGTGATCCCATAAAATACTTTGGCTGGTAAATTCACGAATAAAATCAGCATCGCCTTGATACTCAGGATTTTTTAGTGAAAGTTCAGCGCGTTGATTAAAGCCTGCTGCAACCGAGTCTTTTGCGCCTGTAAATGACACTGTTAGGGCGTTTTGATTGTTTATATCCCAGATCCATTTGCCTTGGTAATCATGATCATCTGGGGGATCATTGATGGTGATACCACTGAGTTCACCATCGTCGTTTTCAAGCTCTTCACCTTTAGAGAAGAACAGTGGTAATGTACTTTTACGTGCTGATAAATAAAACGCGGTGTTCTGCGTGAGTTGCCCTTCAACAAAGACACCGGCATTAAACATTGTAAGATCAAGCGTGGTAGTAATCGGTTGATATTTAGGGTTACGCAGTGTTACGTCAAATACGGCACCGGTGGCGTTGCTGTAACTGGTGCCATAGCCGGCTGAGTAAAGTTGAAAATCTTGAATAATGTACTTGTTGAAAATAGAACTGCCGAAATCATGAAAAATATAGCCTGCAGGCATAAAATCCACTTCAAACAAATTATCATCGGGCGATGAGCCACGTACCGCCGGTTCACTCATTGAGCCGCCAGCGGCGACAACGCCTGGCAATGCAAATACTGCCCGCAGTGGATCGCCCATAGCACCGGGCATAGTGATCAGTTTTTCAGTATTTTCGGTTATTTCACTGGTAATGCTACTGCGTTTATAAACGGTTTCAAGACGCTCTATTATTTCTTCATTAGCATCAACGTTGGCGTGCGTTAAAAATGGCAAACACAACGCCAGTGGCGTTAAACGGTAAAGTGATGGCAAGCAGGTGGCTAACATGATTCTTCCATGGTTATGAGTAAGTGTGACTGCGACCTATAGTAATGAGAAAATATATAAAAATACGTAGTAAACTGTACGAAAATGTAGGCAAATGTAGGGAGGTGTTACAAGCTGTTACATTTAGTTTTGAGCTCTGATAGTAATACCTAATTGGCTTGAATAGCCCATTGAGCGTGCGGTTATTCGCAGTTGTTGATCAATTACATAGTAAGTAGGAAAGGCGCTGATTTTATAATTACTCTGGGTATTTTTATCGCCTAGTAAAATGGGCATTGTGAGTTTAAGTTCACTAACAAACTGCGCAACTGCTTGTTCATTTTTATAATCAAGTGCAATGCCAATGGCGTTGATATTAGAATCAACCAATGCCGCTTCTAGGTTTGGCATACTGTAACGACAGATTGTGCACCATGGCGCAAAAAAATAAACCACGGTGGTGTTACCTTTGAGCATCGCAATATCAATACGTTGTTCGCTGTCATTGAGCACAGGTAAATTAAAATATGGAGCAGGGCTGCTATCTGAGCTGAGTAAATTGCGTTGCTGATATGTAGTCACTACAAAAAACACCACAACTAACATAATTATATTGAGCAGCAAACTCGTTACTTTTTTCATATCGACCTCTAAAGCTAATTCCCCTTATTACTATTTAAAGACTTGAAAAGCAAACTTTGAGTCCTCACTTTATTGAGTAGGCAAAAAGAGATTTTGAAAAAAAATAAAACTTTTTTCAAAAATAATCTTGAAAACAATTTCGCCGTCCATATATAGTTTAGTGAGGACGCCTGATGGGTCCTAACTAAACAGAAGTAATTGAAATTTATATTATTAATTAAACTTTGCTTGCGCTTGTTCAACCGAAAAGCACATGCAAAATATCGCTTAAATATGAGGATATTATTATGCGTACAGTAGATTTATCACCACTTTATCGTTCATTCATTGGCTTCGATCATTTAGCATCTTTAATGGATGCGGCCGCTCGCACTGACAAGCAGCCAAGTTTTCCTCCGTATAACATCGAAGCACTCGATAAAGACAAATATCGCATTACTATGGCTGTTGCCGGTTTTAGTGATAATGAGCTGACGATAGAGTCAGAAAATAACACCTTAAAAGTTGCTGGCATTAAAGCCAATAAAGATGACAGCGCAGAGCGCAAATTTATTCATCAAGGCATTGCTGAGCGCAACTTTGAACGCAAATTCCAGCTAGGTGACCACGTTAAAGTACTCGGCGCTGATTTAGCCAATGGGCTACTTAGTATCGACTTGCAACGCGAGATCCCTGAAGCACTTAAACCACGTAAAATTGAAATTGGCAGTGGTAACTTGCTAGAAGGTAAATAACCATCCCTTTGACAGTATTTTTCCCCTAATTTACTTGTTATTTTTAGTAGCCGCCTCAGCTGAGGCGGCTTTTTTAGCTTTGCTCAAACATCGGTTCCGCTTAGCGCACCATTAATCGCAGATGATTAATGATGCTGTGTTCAGTTAGTATCTTTACTTTTTAATTTGGCTTGCATGTCTTTTAAGGCAGCAATTTTATCAATAGCAACTTGCAGCTGCCGTTGAGGGAGGCCTTTTTGACGGCCTTTTTCGAGCAAGCTTTCAAGGTTAGTTATTTTTTGTTGAGCAGCTATTACAAAGCGTTGCTCAAGCTGAGTTTGCTGCTGTTTATGAAAATCGAGGTAAGCTTGATGATCGGTTAAGTCGCCTTGAAACTGACTCGCACTGATTGGATTTTTTGCGATGACAGGCAAGTAACTCGGTGTAGTAATGGGCGGCAGTTGTTGACTGGCATCAGTATTTTTTAATGAGGTGTGACTATCAATCGCCGCTTCAGCAGTCATATCTGGATTAATAGCTGTCGGTGCCGACGCATTATTTATTTGTGGCGCGGGCGTTACTGGCGTTAAATCATCAGCAGCGCGGATGGGAGCTATTTCACGTTTTCGCTCTGTTGTTAAATTTATTACTAAAAAACCTAAACAAGCGACGCCTGTAATTATGTAGATAGCTTTTTTATTCATAGTTTTACTGCATTTTGTTGTTGCCAAGCCAGCCAATTTTGCTGATAGCGTTGCTGCGCTTTTTGTATTGCGATGGCTTTTTTAGCTTGATAGCGAACCGTTTCGTCAGTAGCGCTAAAGTAGTTATACTGATGGTTATTACTAATTATGACGACCCATAGACCTTCAGGTGAGCGCATCACCGCAGATAATTCTTCTGCTTTTAGCGTATAAGCCAGTTGCACAGCCCAATTACTTTTATTTTTGCGAGTTAGTTTATTGTGATACTTAGCATAAATGTCGTTTTGCTGTGATATATATAATGCATCTGTAAAAGAGCTTGCTTGTACTGTATTTCTAAAGCGAACCGCTTGGTCTCGCTCAGTAAACGCAGCGCCGTAAGCTGTCACTTCACTAAGGTATTTAAAGCGCGCTTTATTTGCCTGATAATAATATTTTATTTCTTTATCGGATATTTGTTGTTCAAGACTGTCGAGTATTGGGCTTTGAACGTGCATCATGTCTTTAATACCTAGCCAACTTTGAATCGAAGGCCTTAAAATATCGCCTTTTGCTAGTTCTTCTAGGTGCGCGATACTGATCCCTTGCTTTAAAAGTAATGGCGTTGCTTTTAAAAGCAACGCCTCAAATTGTTGCTTTTTTATTACTTCAGTTTTGAATAAGTCACTTTCACCTTGGTGCAGTCGAAAGCGTACTTGCATAGATAAAGGGGCTATAAACTCATAAAGATTGACGGCGGTTGTAAAGAGCCCTCTGAGCTCGGTGCGCTGCATTTTATTGATTTGTTCAGCGTTGTATTGGCCATCAGCAGGGTAGCTAGGCAATACTTTGAGCAGCCACTGGGCATTATATTGTGTGAGATTACCTCCTTTAACATAGGATGTTGATAAATTTAGTTGCGTGTCAAATATGTTCATCAAATAGCGCTCAACATGGTACTGCGTGCTAAAGCCTACCGCAGATTGACGTTCAAGCAGCTCAGGCATATGTTGTTCTGCTTGATATAATAAAAATTGATTTTCAAACATATGTTTACGAACGTCTTTGCGACTAATGTTGGCATTGTGTTGTTGATAAACTTGCTGCATTAAACGCACTTCAGCATCGTTATATTGGTTAAATGATGCCATTGTTAGGCTGCTATAAAGCAGTCCTAATAATAACAAAATACAACTGCTCAGCGTTTTCATTGGCGCACGACCATGGCATGATTAAGTAGGTGCACAACCATGGCAATCGCATGTGGGATCACTTGTTTTGCCGTATTTAAGCGGTCGTAATGGTCTTGTGAATTAAGCACAATACCGCCTTGAGCATAAGAAAAAGCGCCACCTTGTGTCAGTAAAGGGCGTACGTCTTGACTGTTTATATCCAGTGCTGAAAATGTTTGCATGGCTTGTGTAATAAGGGCAGAGTCATTGAGTTGTTCCTGATCATAGTAGTCTTTTACCCAGCTTTCCCAGCTTGAATGATTGAGATCAGATGTGGTCCAAGTATGGTGTGGTTGTAGTAAGTCAGTTGTATGGAAAACAAAACCTAACACTTGTGGGTTGCCACTTTGCAAATAGCTTTGATACCAGTATTGACCTAAATTATCAATTGGCTGAAAAGGCATTTCTTCAAAGTCATCGTACATGTTGTAATTTGATTGGCTGTCAATTCGGTAATTAGCTTCAGTAATACCATAGCTGTTGTACTTTGATGAATCGGCATTAAACCAGCCTGTTTCACCGCCTTGACCGTCATCAAGGTAGTCACCTTTTAACCAGCTTGAAGCCAAGTTATCAACGGTTCCCCATACCGTCAGTTTTTGGTAATTGTAGCCACCAAAGTCGTTACCGTGTTGATCAGCCCCTTGGGTATGGTTTTGGAAATGCCAATAGCTGGTATATTTAACAATACTCTCTGCTGCTCCCCATATTGGTGCTTGAACACATGACCCCGTTACAGCACCACAAAAGAAGGTGTCTTCAAAGTCATCCACATCATAGGCTGCTTGGCCTAGTACTTCGGCTAACTGGGTTACCGTCATATTATTTTGTTGAGCGTATTGGCTTAATGCCGAAAACTGTGTGCTGCTTGGGTGCTGCTGCATGTAGTTCACTGCATCGATGACGATACGTTTATGTGTTTCTTGGCTAAATGCCTGTGCTTGGCTTGTACTGATCAGTAATAATGCCGTTAAAAACTGTTTTTTCATCGTGTTCTCATAGTGTTGTGGAGTAATTTCTAATATTAGAAAGTAGGGTGATTACACTATAATTACAAATTAATTAAACATTTAATTAACAATATTACCTAATATGATACTTCTGTTAGAGTTTTTCTATATTATTTAGGCACCATTGCGCTCGCTCTAAAATAGCGTGCTGTTGTGATGTATCTTGTTTTTGCCAATTTTTATAGACCATGCCAATACGTGGGTTACGAGCTAAGCGGGCTTCATGGGTGTGCATAAATTGCCAATATAAACTATTAAAAGGGCAAGCCGTGTCGTCACTTTTTTGTTTTACGTTATAGTGGCAGCTGGTGCAGTAATCACTCATTTTGTTTATGTAATTACCGCTTGCGGCATACGGTTTTGTGGCGATTAGGCCGCCATCTGCAAATTGACTCATGCCACGGGTGTTAGGCATTTCTACCCATTCAATGGCATCGATGTAAATGCCCAAATACCAGCTATCAACTTCATTTGGATCAATACCGGTTAATAAGCAAAAGTTTCCGGTGATCATTAAGCGTTGAATATGATGCGCGTAGGCGGTCTCTAAGCTCTGCGTGATTGCCTGTTTCATACAGTTCATTTTTGTTTTGCCACTCCAAAAATAATCAGGTAACAGACGAGCAGCCTCAAGTTCATTTTTACTCGCGTAATCAGGCATATTTTGCCAATAAATACCTCTTACATATTCTCGCCAACCTAAAATTTGCCTAATAAACCCCTCAACTTGGGCAAGCGTGATCTGTTCTTGGCGTGCCGCAAACTCAGCCAGTACTTGCTTAATAACTTGCATTGGGTGCAGCATTTTTGTGTTAAGTGCAAACGCGATACGACTATGATACAAGCTCCATTTGTATGAGCTCTGACAGGTCATCGCGTCTTGAAACTGTCCGAAACAGGGGAGTAGATGAGTGCAAAAGTAATCGAGTAATTGTTTTGCTTGAGCACGACTGGTTGGCCATAATAAAGTTGCTGAACAATGGCCAAGGGTATTTACCTGGTGTTTTCTTATGCGCTGTAAAATAGCTTCAATATTATTGGTAAATATTTTTGGTTCAGGGATAGCAGCTAAATCAGTTTTTTTTAATTTGTTACGATTGTCTTGGTCAAAGTTCCATTGCCCGCCTAGTGGAGCATTATCTTGCATCAATATGTCAAAGCGCTTGCGCATCATGCGATAAAAAAATTCCATTTTCACATGCTTATCTTTTTTAAAATGGTCGCTGATATCAGCAAAAGGTAATAAAAAATGTTCGCTGTCTGTGGCACTAACATTAAAGTCACTGCTGTTTGCAAACTCTTGCAGTTGAGTTTTTAATCTATACTCATCAGGATACTGATATTGAATTTGTTGACACTGATATTGCTTAGCCAAGCGTGTTAGCAATGAGGTAATGCAAGCATCATCGTGGGTATCATCGAGTGTTAAGTGAAGCACATTTAATTGTGCTTGTTTGAGCGCAGTAGCAAAGTTCTCCATTGCTGCAAAAAACGCCGCTACCTTTTGTATATGATGTTTTACATAATCTGTTTCTTGTTTTAATTCAGCAATGACATAAAGGTATTGTGTTTGATTCTCTTCTTTATACCAACTGTGATTGGCATTAAGTTGGTCGCCAAAAATAAATCGCAGCGTTTTATAAATCATGAATTTTGCCTAAATGTTATTTATACGAACTAAGTTGACGGTTAGATCGCATTTATTATTACTGATAGTCGTGGTATATAAATATAAGGAACCTGTGTAAGTTAACTATATAAACAAAGGAATGTCGGCTTATGAATCAATATCAGTATACTGTTCGCAAATTTAAAATTGTTTTACCTTGTCTCATTGCACTTTGTCATGTTAGTTCTTTGCATGCCACAGTTTATCAGTGTGAAAAAAAAGGCGTCGTGGAATTTAGTCAATTTCCATGTGGTGATGATGCGAAACTAATCTCTATAAAAGAGCAAAACCCGAGCTTATCTAGTCAATTTGTTGCTAATGAAAATATTGATACCTCGGGCGTCGATAGTTATATTCGGACTCGGCAAATTGATGCTGATATTCAACAGCATCAAGATAAAATTGATAGCTTAAGCGAGAAAATGAATCAGCAAATTGCCGCCTTAGGTGAGCAATCAGATGCGCAGTTAAATAATTTATCTGGTGCAAAAAAAGAAACTGCAATAGCAAATCAAATGACCAGTATTTCAGAGCGCTATAACGTTCTAATTGCACGTGAACAGCGGGATATTGATCGACTATTAAAAGAAAAATACGCTTTGCCTGAGTCGAAAAACACTTCTGAAATTGACCAACAATCAACCCAGAGCAAAGGCATTGATTCGTTCATTCGGGCACAAGAAATCAAACGAGATGTTGAACAGCGACAATCAAAAATAGATACTTACCAAACTCAAATGGATCGCCAAATAGCAGCCCTCGAAGCTCAGGCTAAAGAGCAACTAAATAACTTAACTGATGCGACTTTTGATAACTCCTTATCTAGAAAAATGAGTGCGTTAACATCAAGATATGCAACTTTAATCGATGTTGAACAGCACCAAATAGATCGTCTTCTACAAGAGTTAGCTAGTATAGAATAATGCATGTAGGTTATTTGCTATGAATTCACTTGCTGCTGCACGGACTTGTTAATTGCAACAATATTACTGGTATTAAATAAATAGCTTTTCACTATGCTGTTAAACATCCTGAGTGCATAACGCCACGCTTGCTCTATGTTTGGCGTAAATTCTCGGCCCAAATGAATTTTTAGCGCAGCTATAAAAGCATCACATAATAAATCAACATCCTGACAAGTGAGGCCAGATTTACTTAGGTTGTTGGCATGATAATGAATAAAAGGTAATACAGACAATAAGCGATCTAAGTGGGTAATAGTGCGTTCCAATGAGCAATACAACAAATAACTTTTTTCACTTATTTCATCACTGCTAGGCCATTGCATAGTCAGTGCATGACGTTTTAATTGCACATGAAAGGTAACAGTAAAACAGTGAAAGTTAGGTTTTATTATTGCGATACTTTGTAATAACATTTTTTGATGATGAGCAGAAATACTCATAATAAGCCCTCTCTAAATAGCCTTAAATATGCAGATTGCCATTAAAAACTTAGTATAGACGCTGTGTAGGAAAGAGTGAGTAAATCGATGGAAATCGCGTAATAGCGCGCATTATTAATGCCAATAAGGCTAGGGCGTGTTGACCTTTGTGGATTGAAATTTGTTCAATCTAGGGGCGATTTAATCGCGGCGCGAGGTTTGTAACCTAGTGGGCTAAGTAAAAATCGAGCAAAGCTTCCGCGTCCTGCTCACGCCCCTTACTTACATCCATGTAAGTAACAAAGAGTTAATCGCCCCTAGGAAGAACCCTTTGGGCAGCGCATGTTTGGAATTTATACTGCGTTATCGTCTATTTATGGGGAACAACCACACTACATAGACTCTGCCTTGCCTAAATACCAAACATACTGCTGCAAAATTAATCACAAAAGGTCAACACGCCCTAGGGCTTTTATGTTGGTTTTTTAACAGGGTACTTTTGGTACGGTTATAGCGAATTGTTCTGACGTATAATTTTGTACTTTATAGTCTAGTCATTCTTTACCAGTTTTTGGTTGCTAATTACGCCAAGCCTCTTTATAATAGCCGCCATTGTCTAGCTCACTTAATTAGCTGCTAGGCAGGTATCAGGTATTTTGATACCAGTTGGCGCGGGATGGAGCAGCCTGGTAGCTCGTCGGGCTCATAACCCGAAGGTCGTCGGTTCAAATCCGGCTCCCGCAACCAAGTTTTTAGATAAGTTATTAGTTTAATTAATATTTCTAAATTCTTGAAGCCAAACTTTTGAGTAGCGATTTTAGTTACTGATTTGAAGTCGCGCATTCTATGTAATGCGCGTTTTGCGTTTAAGCCTTTGGGTTTAATTTAGATGGTGTTAGCTATCCGCAACCAAGCTTGGCCCATGGCCACACAGTTTTATGCTTTAGGTGTGACGCCCCGCTTGGTTCGGGGCGTTGTTGTATCTGCACCACTTGATTTTAAATCAAGGTATAAGCTAAGTATTTTAGGGCTATAAGCCCTTTTTTTGTTTGTATGGAGAATTTTCGTGACAAAACTTGAGCAAGATTTATTAACCATGCTTTCACCGTCAGTTGAAATGTTAGGCTTTGAATTACATGGTCTAGAGTTTGTGCAAGCGGGTCGCCATTCTACGCTTAGGGTCTATATCGATCACGAAGCGGGGATCTCGGTTGATAACTGTGCTGATGCAAGTCGTCAAATAAGCGCAATTTTAGATGTCGAAGACCCGATTACAAATGAATATGATTTGGAAGTATCGTCTCCTGGTGTTGATCGTCTATTATTCAAACAAGATCACTACGAGAAGGCACAAGGAGAGGAAGTACGCGTGCGTACTAAGCTTCCACAAGATGGTCGTCGTAATTTTAAAGGCGATCTAATAGCAGTTAGCAGTGATATGATCACACTTTCATATGACGGTACTGAGCAGTTAATTATGCTCAGTAACATTGAACGTGCGAACATCATCGCAAAGTTTTAATCCGAGTGCGAAGGAATAGGGCAAGCGAGGCATAACCCATGGCAAAAGAGATATTATTGGTTGCTGAAGCCGTTTCCAATGAGAAAGCGGTTCCAAAAGAAAAGATTTTCGAAGCGTTAGAGTTCGCATTAGCGACTGCGACTAAGAAAAAACATACTGGTGAAATTGAAGTACGCGTTGCAATTGACCGTAAAACAGGCGATTACGACACTTATCGTCGTTGGCAAATTGCTGCAGTACTTGAAGATGGTTCACTGGAAAACCCTTACAGCGAAATCACGTTGGAAGCGGCTCAGGTTGATGACCCAGATCTTAAGATTGGTGATTTCATCGAAGAGCAAATCGAGTCAATTAAATTTGACCGTATTACTACACAAATGGCGAAACAAGTAATCGTACAAAAAGTACGTGAAGCTGAGCGCGCACTTGTTGTAGAAGCTTATAAAGATCAACAAGGCGAGTTAGTAACAGGTGTTGTGAAAAAAGCAACGCGTGACGCAATCGTATTAGATTTAGGTAACAATGCTGAAGCGGTTATTTACCGTGATGACATGTTACCACGTGAAAATTTCCGTCCTGGCGATCGTATCCGTGGTTTACTTTATGAAGTAAAACCTGATGCTCGTGGTGCACAGTTATTTGTAACACGCTCTAAGCCAGAAATGCTGATGGAATTATTCCGCATTGAGGTGCCAGAAATTGGCGAAGAGATGATTGAACTACGTGCAGCGGCACGTGATCCAGGTTCACGTGCTAAAATCGCCGTTAAATCTAATGATAAACGTATCGATCCGATTGGTGCGTGTGTTGGTATGCGTGGCGCACGTGTACAAGCAGTATCGACTGAACTTGGTGGTGAGCGTGTTGATATCGTACTTTACGATGACAACCCAGCCCAGTTCGTTATTAATGCAATGTCACCTGCTGAAGTTGCTTCAATTGTAATGGATGAAGACACCCATTCAATGGATATCGCTGTTGAAGCTGATAACCTAGCACAAGCAATTGGTCGTAATGGTCAAAACGTACGTCTTGCTAGCCAGTTAACTGGTTGGGAACTAAACGTAATGACAGTTGAAGAAATGCGCGCTAAGAACGAAGCGGAATCTGATAAGTTAATCAACTTATTCACTGAAAACTTAGACATCGATGAAGACTTTGCAACATTACTTATCAACGAAGGTTTCTCAACCCTTGAAGAAGTTGCCTATGTACCTGCGTCTGAGTTTTTAGAAATTGATGGCTTAGATGAAGATACTGTTGATTTGTTACGCTCACGTGCAAAAGATGCATTAACGACTAAAGCACTTAAAACAGAAGAAAGCCTTGATGGTGCAGAGCCTGCTGAAGACTTATTAGCACTAGAAGGGTTAGAGCGTCACCTTGCGTTTGTTATGGCAAGCAAAGGGGTTGTTACGCTAGAAGACTTAGCAGAGCAAGGTATTGATGAATTAGTCGATATTACAGAGCTTTCTCCAGAGAAAGCGGGTGAGCTAATTATGGCTGCGCGCAACATTTGTTGGTTCGCAGACGAGTAAGTTATTAACGGAGGTATTAGAGACTATGGCAGAAGTAAATGTTGAAAAACTAGCCGGGGATATTGGTACAACTGTTGATAAATTGCTTCAACAATTATCGCAAGCCGGTATCACTAAGCAAGCGGGTGATAATGTAACTGAAGCTGAAAAAGCAAAGTTACTTGATCATTTAAGCAAGCAGCACGGCGGCACAGGCTCAGATGGCCCAGCACGTATGACATTGCAACGTAAGAGCAAAAGCACATTAAGTGTGACGGGTTCTACAGGTCAAGCAAAGTCAGTTCAAGTTGAAGTACGTAAAACACGTACTTACGTGAAGAAAAGCGCGGTTGAGCAAGAGCAAGAGCAAGCGCGTATAGCAGCAGAAGAAGCCGCTCGTCGTGAACTTGAGCAACAAGCTGCAAAAGAAGCAGCTGAGCTTAAAGCAAAACAAGACGCAGAGCGCAAAGCCAAAGAAGAGGCTGACCGTAAAGTGAAAGAAGAAGCTAAACGTAAAGCAGATGCTGAACGTGTAGCAAAACAGAAGCAGATGACCCCAGAACAAACCGCGAAGTCTGAAAAAGATCGCGTTGAAGCTGAGCGTCTGCAAAGAGAAGCAGAAGAGGCCGCATTGAAGAAAGCTGAAGAAGAAGCGAAACGTCAAGCAGAAGAGGCAAGAAAGCTA
>NZ_JACJEQ010000028.1:0-53812 GCF_014164125.1 Pseudoalteromonas sp. SG44-8
ATCAGCTATCAGCTATCAGCTATCAGCTATCAGCTATCAGTTATCTTATCTGAACTTGACAAAGAACATAATAAAACCTGCAATCTTGATCAGAATTACAGGCTTATAATTAAACTTCTAGTCAGCTTTAATATATTAGCCTTGTGGGCCAAAGCGTTCTTTTAAGTAGGTATCTAAAAAGTTTAGATACGCGTTGGAGGCACTGATACGGTTTTCTTTTTTGCTAAAACCATGACCTTCATCGTCAAATAATACATATTCGACCGGTACGCCATTGGCTTTCACTGCGGCAACTAACTCATCACTTTCTATCTGTAATACGCGCGGATCGTTGGCGCCTTGAATAACCATTAATGGTTTGGTGATATTCTTAGCATGGAATAGCGGTGAGATTGCACGATGACGCTCGCCGTCCGTTGCAGGGTCGCCCATTTCATCGTACAACGCTTTTTTAAAGCTTTCCCACCACGGTGGAATTGAGTTGAGCGTTCTTACCCAGTTGGTGACACCAAAAATATTAATGCCCACTTTGAATTCTTCAGGCTCAAAAGCAAGCGCTGCTGCGGTCATGAAGCCACCGTAGCTGCCACCTATGATACCGATTTTTTCTGCATCGACCCAATCTAAACTTTGTAAGTGTTTTTTACCGTAAACAATGTCTTGTAAGTCGTCGGTGCCGTGTTTTTTATCATCTAAATGAAAAAAGGTTTTACCATAGCCTGAACTGCCACGGTTATTAACCGCAAAAATAGCATAGCCATGATTGACTAAATGTTGTTGCATTGCACTGTAACCAGTGCGGCTTTGGCCACCTGGGCCACCGTGCACCCAAATTAGCGCTGGCACTTTATTATTGCTACTGGCTTGCTTGGGTTTATAAAGTACGCCGGGTATCTCTAAACCGTCAAAGCTTTTAAAGCGCACTATGGTACTTTCAACTAAATCATTTTGATCTATCTCTTTGCTTAAAGTATTACTTAATTGCTGTGCCTTATCACTACCCACTTGCCAGACAAACAGGTTACTTGGCGAGGTATCTGAATTTAAGTAAAACGCCATGCTTTTTTCATCTGCAGAAAAGTTAACACCACGTAAGTTACCTGCGGGTAACTGAGGCATCGCAATCTCTTTGTCTGACTGGGTATCAATCACCGTGACTTTAGTGCTGGCATCGGCATTGACACCGCTGACTTGATAACGCCCTGATTTAGAAAAATAAATGAAGCTGACATCCCAATTATCTTTTAATACAGGGCTATGCTCCTCTGAAGCCAACTCATAACGCCACACTTGTGAAAACTCGCCTTTAGCATCCGTTGAGTAGTATAAGTATTTACTATCAACAGAGAAGGTTTCAGGCGTGTATTGAGCTGGTGTATTGTGTTTTGAAATTAGCTGTGGTTTGAGGGTCTTTTTATAGGTATCGAGAATAAATGTGTCGCTGTCTTTATTGGTGTTATTTTTAGATAGTGCGATATAGCGGCCATCGGGGCTGATTGCTCCGACATCTAAACCAAGCGTATTTTGATAAACAGGGGTGATTTTATAGGTTTTACTATCAACGCGGTATAAGTCCATAAATTTAGCATCGCGCTGGTTACTAGTAATAAAAAACTCGCTGCTATCTTCTGTAAATCCTGCAAAGCTTGCGCGGGTTTCATCGCCGGGGGTTAAATCTGTTATTGACCCGTCAAGTTCACGGACGTAGACGTGAAAGCGCTCATTGCCGCCAGAATCTTTGCTAAAGAGGACCCTTTCATCATTTGGGAAGTAACGGACAGGGTAGGTGCTATCCTGAAAATTGGTTAAGCGGGTTTTGTTGCCTGTTTTTGCATCTACTTCATACAAGCTGTAAATACCACTTTCATCAGAGCTTACCAGTACTTTATCGCCATTGGGTGAAAAGCTACTGCCCATAATTGCGGTCGTATCAAAGAAGGTTTTAGCATTATAAGTGCTAACTTGCTGAGTTTGCTGCGACTGTACTGTGGTGACGGCTGTTGTTGAGGTTGATTGGCTACAACCGCTCAAGGCAATACTGATTGCACAGGCGAGTGCGGCAAATTGCAATTTTTTGTTCATAGTACATTCCTTGGTTTATTGTTATCTAAGCATATTTTTACCGGTTTTAGTGTTGCCCTAACCCTATTTTAACGCAAGTTTTTAGCTGATTTTAACTGCAACAAAGTGTTACAAAGCCTGTATCGTTAAAAATACAGCCTACGTTATAATACTCACTCATATAAAAGGCTCTCTCATATAAAAGGAAAGTGATGATTGAAGTTAGTGGTTTACACAAGCAATTTGCCCAAAACATCCTATATAAAGATTATCGCATCAGCTTTACAGCACCGAGAGTATGTATTGAAGCGCCGAACGGTCAAGGTAAAACCACGCTGCTAATGATGCTTGCTGGACTTGAGCAACCACAAAGTGGACAGATATTATTTGCAGGCAAGGTGTTGTCTGAGCCTTATAAACAGGTAGCAATTGCCAGTGATCGCATCGCGCTGCCTGAGTTTTTAACCGCGAAACAAATTATCAATTTAACGGTTAGCAGTTTAGGCTGCGATTGGCCGACAGCGCTTATCAGCGGCTTTAATTTTTCAGATTTTTTAGCGACTCGTTTTGATGCGTTGTCATCGGGTAATCAAAAAAAGTGCCAATTAATTTTAGCGTTAATGCGCGGTGCGCCGTATTTGTTACTAGATGAGCCCAGTGCGGCACTTGATCAAGCCAGCATTATATATTTACTTGGTTTACTAGATAATTATTTAGCAGATAAAGCGCATGGGCAAATCATTATCACTTGCCATGAGCCGGCGCCGTTTATCGAGCATGGCTTTGAGTGTGTCCCCTTATGAGCAAGCTAGGTATTAAGCTTGAGATTGCACAATATCGCTCATTTATGCAGTATCGTTATCAGGCCTATAAAATTGAGCTGGCACAACTACTACAGCAACTTAAAAACTTCGGCTTATTATTTTTAGTGGTACTTGGCTCAGCCATGCTTGGAATGATTTTGCTGTTATTTTTAGGTCTGGGCAAAATCATCGACAGCATAGATGCGCCGCAATATGGCGCTCAAATGGCGTGGCTGTATCTATTACTGCAAAGCGTGATGCTCAGTGCAATGAAATCAGCCATTCAAAATAGTCAGCAGCGGCTCTTTCAACGCACTATTGTAAGGTCAAACTGGCTTAAGTTAATGGATATAAAACTATTGCTTTTAAGCAATGGCTGGTTGCTAGCAAGTGCTGTAATTGCGCTGGATTTAAACTATTCACAGTGGCTACGAGCACCCCATTTTGTGCTGTTTATGTTACTGCAGTTTAGCCTCGGTGTACTGTGTTTGTACAAGCCAAGAGCATTAATATATGGCTTAGTATTTACTGCTATTTTAGTCTTGCTACCGATTAATATAGCGCCGTTAGCCTATCACTGTGGCTTTATTATATTATTTGCGCTGAGCATGTTGTTGCCAGCATTTTCGCTGAGCGACCAGTTACCGATCAATGCATTATCTACTTTTTGGCTGAGCTTTTTTATGCAACATAGCAGGGTACTAGTATGGCGAGTGGCTTTATTGTTGTGTGTATTTATGGCAATCACTACTTTGCTCAATGAGCGTGCTGATTTAGAGGCTATATTTAACGTGATAGCCGCAGCTTTTACGGTGTTGTTTACCAGCTCACTGCAATTTGATTGTGGTAAGTTACATGATAAGTATCAGTTGTTTTTTCAAGCAAATTATCAACAACGGGTGTTTTTTATCAGCCAATTTATGCCAAGTTGCTTGTTCTTTTTGATAACACTGAGCAGCTATCTGCTGTTTGTTGAACAAATAGAATGGTTATTACTGAGCCTGAGTGTTGGCTGGTGTATATTACAATTATATATAGCACAAAAAAAACCAGCGCATTTTGCGCTGGTTTGGATGATTACAACAGGCGGGCTGTTGGCTGTGTTAACTTAATATGTTAAGCAGCATTCGCCTTTTTTGTCGTGTTATTACGTGCGGCTTTGCCTGCTAATAAATCTGCAGGGTCAAAGTCGTCAACGTTAATAACATCTAAACGTGCTTTTTCAACGCTTGCCAGCTGATCAGCCTCTGCTTGCGTTAAAATACCCGCTTCAAGTCCCATCTGAGCAACTTTATCAAGCTGGAAGAAAGGCAGTTTAACGCCTTTTTCACGACATACCTTATCAAATAAAGGTTCAACAGCTAGCACGTCTTTAAGCGTTTGCTCTTGACGACCAACTAAGTTAAGTGGTTCATTTGTTAAGTATACGTAGCTTGCTAAACGGTTACGTGTTTCGCTAGGTACTTGTAAAATTTGTGCTAATTTATGCTCAAGTTTATCAGTCGGTTTACGAACTGGACGACCGAACGGGAACAACATCAACTTAAGTGCTGCACGAAGCGGAGCTGATGGCATATTGTTAATTAAATCAGCAAGTGCACGTTGACAGTGGTAAAGGTGATCTTGACAGCTCCATTGTACAAGCGGTAAATCTTCTTTTTTACGGCCTTCATCGTTATAACGTTTCAGCGTTGCAGACACTAAATAAAGGTAACTAAGCAAATCACCTAAACGAGCGGAAATACGCTCTTTACGTTTTAGTGAGCCACCAAATACAGCCATGCTAATATCAGACATCAATGCAAGTGACGCGCTAAAGCGTGACGCAGTACGGTAAAACTCGGCTGTTTCGTCTTTAAATGGTGTAGTTGCAAAACGGGCTCCGGTAAAGCTCATCCACTTAGTACGTACAAGGTTAGACATAGTAAAGCCGATGTGGCCCATTAACGCTTTATCAAATACCGCTAGCGCTTCTTCACGATCTTCGATTGCGCAGGCACCCAATTCAGTCAGTACAAATGGATGGCAGCGAATGGCACCTTGACCGTAAATAATCATATTACGGGTCAAGATATTTGCACCTTCAACAGTGATGGCAATTGGTGCACCTTGATAGCCACGACCTAAATAGTTATTTGGCCCAAGCATAATACCTTTACCGCCGTGAACATCCATTGCATGGTTGGTTGAATCACGCATTTGCTCGGTTAAATGGTATTTAATGATTGCCGAAACAACCGATGGCTTTTCGCCTAAATCAACCGCACCAGTTGACATGCTAACAGCCGCATCTGAGCTGTACGCATAACCTGCTAGTTTTGCTAGTGACTCTTCAACACCTTCCATTTGGCCAATAGGTAAACGGAATTGACGACGAATACGGCTGTATGCACCACTTGCAAGTGCAATTGTTTTAATACCACCCGTTGAGTTTGACGGCAATGTAATAGCACGACCAACCGATAAACATTCAACCAGCATGCGCCAGCCTTGGCCGGCCATTTCTGGTCCACCAATAATGTAATCAAGCGGTACGAAAATGTCTTTACCACGAGTAGGACCATTCTGAAATGGTACATTTAGCGGGAAATGACGACGACCAATTTCAACACCTGGCATGTCTGTAGGAATAAGTGCACAAGTAATACCTGGCTCTTTAACATCGCTTAGTAGACCATCTGGGTCTTGTAGTTTAAACGCCAGACCTAATACTGTCGCAACAGGCGCTAGCGTAATATAACGTTTGTTCCATGTTAGGCTAAGACCAATGACTTCTTCGCCTTCCCACATACCTTTACATACCACACCATAATCTGGAATGGCGCTGGCATCAGAGCCTGCTTCTGGTGAAGTTAAGGCAAAGCATGGGATCTCTTGACCACTAGCAAGGCGAGGTAAGTAATGATCTTTTTGTTCTTTAGTACCATAGTGCTGTAACAATTCGCCCGGACCTAATGAATTAGGAACGCCTACAATTGATGAAAGCAGGGTAGATTTACTGGTTAACTTTTGCAGTACACACGATTGTGCAAAGGCAGAAAATTGCAGGCCGCCATATTCTTTTTTAATGATCATGGCAAAGAATTTATTATCTTTTAGGTATTGCCAAACATCTTGTGGTAAATCGGTTAACTCATGAGTTGCTTCCCAGTCGTCCAACATACTACATACCACCTCAACTGGACCATCGATAAAGGCTTGCTCTTCGATTGTCAATTTAGGCATTGGGTATTGGTGTAATTTGTTCCAATCAGGACGGCCGCAAAAAAGATCGGCTTCCCACCATGTTGTACCCGCATCAATGGCTGATTTTTCAGTTTCAGACATAGTTGGAGTAACTTTTTTAAACATGGCAAAAATAGGTTTAATAATATATTGCTGACGAATGCCAGTAACAGACAATGGCACTGCAATGATCAAGAAGATCAACCAGCTAATTGCGCCAAATGCACCTGCAAAGGTACCAATGACAAGTGTTGCGATGGAAACGCCAAGGGCAGTATTCCAGCTCGCTCTGTGGTAACTCGCGATGCTGAGCAGCACGATTAAACCAAGTGTAAATATGAGTGTCATGTATTCAATCCTTAATAGAGGTCAGACCACCTTTAGTTAGAGTAGCGCTAGAGTGAATAATTATCAAGTAGCTTAGTGAAAATATCAGTGACTGTTATTTTGCAATCTGTGCACATCAGCATACGGATAAATGTGTGATTCGTCAGTATGATTTATTTGAGAAAAAATTAAGCTGTTTTCTTGCTTGCCTTGCCCTTGCTTATGTTTAACAATGCCGCTAAGGCCTAAGTTACGGGTTTACGCTTTTTAAAAAGCAGTGTTTTAAAAGTATAAAAATTTTTGAAAGGTTAATTTATTTTATGTGTGAGTTGCTTGGCATGTCGGCGAATGTGCCTACAGATATTTGTTTTAGTTTTTCAGGGCTGTTAGAGCGCGGTGGTAACACAGGTCCGCATAAAGATGGCTGGGGCATTACTTTTTATGAAGGGAAGGGGTGTCGTACTTTTAAAGATCCTGAGCCTAGCTGTCAGTCTGAAATTGCCAAGTTAGTAAAGGCCTATCCCATTAAAAGTGTCTCGGTGATTAGCCATATTCGCCAAGGTAATCGTGGCCGTGTCTGTCTTGAAAATACGCATCCTTTTACCCGTGAGTTGTGGGGCAGGGAGCTGACCTACGCGCATAATGGTCAGCTTTCGAATTATCATGATTTAAAACCTGAATATTATCGGCCAGTGGGTAATACCGACAGTGAACTGGCGTTTTGTTGGTTACTCGATCAAATTCGTGAAAAATACCCTAAACGTCCAGCTAATATGGCGTCAGTGTTTCGTTATGCGGCAAAGCTTGCACACACTTTACGTGAAAAAGGTGTGTTTAATATGTTGCTGACTGATGGTGTGTATGTGTTAGCGTATTGTACTAATAATTTGCATTGGATCACCCGCCGTGCGCCGTTCGGTAAGGCTACGTTAATTGATGCAGATATGGTGGTAGATTTTCAACAAGAAACTACGCCAAATGATGTCGTAACGGTGATCGCTACTCGGCCACTGACCAACGATGAGCGTTGGCAAAAAATGGAAGCTGGTGAATTTGCGTTATTTAAAATGGGTGAGTTAATTTAGCCGTCAGTTTTAACGTTTGAACTTAATTAATGTGGTTATAAGCTGAAAAGCCCAAGTTATGATCGTCACACTTGAGCCTTTCGTCTTGCATCTTGAAAGCAATTTATTCTGGTGTTATTTCGTTTTTAACTTCTTCAGGTAATGCAACTGGGCTGGTTACCGTGAACGAGTTAAGTTGCACTTCAAATTGTTCTACGCCTTTTTCGCCTTTCCACATCCTGACTAGCATGTAATCCATTTCTGGGGCGAACCATGCAAGCGCTTGGCGTTTATCATTATCATATAAGCGTTTTACTTTGATCGCTTCGATATTACCGATTGGTAGGGAAATAGTCTCTTTACCAACGACCTCAAAGTTATACTCACGGCAGTTGCCTTTTTTATCAACTAACGGATACGAAAAGCTGGTTTTACCCATTTTTAATTCTTCGCGCACTTGTACTTGGTATGAAATTGAGTCTTGAAATTGCTCAGACCACTCACACTCAATAGGGTATTTACTTTCACTGCTGTTTACGAGTTTTTTAGTGTGGTCAAATTGCAGTGTATATTCTTTATCCGGGCCTGTGCCTGTGCGGATCATGCTATAACTTTCAGGCGTGATTTTTTTGTCGCTGAAAGTAAAATTTGATGTTTCTTTGCGTGAATCTGAGAATATCATCCACTCAATGTCACTGTGGTAGCTAACTTGGTAACTGTTATCTGCTAGTTTTTTTAATGTGCGGACGCCTTGACCATGGTTTTCGCCTTTGCGCAAAATATCATAGTTAGCTTCAAATTGAGTAAGTTCACCAGCAATTAAACTAGTAGGAAGTAATAAAGTGCCCGCACACAATAGCAAGGCACTTAGTTTTTTATTCTGGGTAGTGCGCGCCGTGTGCAGGAAGTTGTTTTTTGTCAAGAACTGCATAATCTGCTTCCATAGTAAGTCGTTGTTCACTGAACCACTTGACCACCAAAGGGTAAATTATATGCTCTTGTGCATGCACGCGTTTTGCTAATGTGTCAGCAGTATCATCTGCCAGCACGGGTACTTTGGCTTGAAGAATGACAGGACCACCGTCTAACTCTTCAGTAACAAAGTGCACACTTACGCCATGAATGTCATCTTTTGCATCAATTGCTCTTTGGTGGGTATTCAGCCCCTGGTACTTAGGCAACAAAGAAGGATGAATGTTCAACATTTTTCCTTTAAATTTTTGCACTAAGTTAGGAGTAAGAATACGCATAAACCCAGCTAATACAACTAGATTTGGTGCAAAAGAATCAATAACGTTCATTAATTGCGCATCGTAGGCTTCGCGCGAGTCAAAATCTTTATGGCTGAGCACTGCTGTTGCAATGCCCGCTTGCTTTGCTCGCTCAAGGCCATAAGCGTCTGCTTTATTACTAATAACAGCCGCTATGTTTGCATTTATCTCGCCGTTATTACAGGCGTCAATGATGGCTTGTAAATTAGAGCCACTACCTGAAATTAAGACTACTAGACGAGCAGGGGCCATTAATCACGGCCGCCTAGGATTTCTACTTGCTCTTCGCCAGCTTTGGCATCATGGATCTCACCAAGGTGCCAAGCATTTTCGCCAAGCTCTTTTAAGATGCTTAAGCTTTGCTCAAGTTTGTCAGCAGGCACAACCAATACCATACCTACACCACAGTTAAATGTGCGGTACATTTCGTGGGTGGTGATGTTACCGTTTTCTTGTAACCAATTGAAAATACCAGGCCACTGCCAGCTATCACCTTTAACAACTGCTTTTGCAGACTCTGGTAATACGCGTGGGATATTTTCCCAAAAGCCGCCGCCAGTAATATGCGAAAGAGCATGAACATCTACCTGCTTGAACAGCTCAAGTAATGGTTTAACGTAAATACGTGTAGGTTCAAGCAGAGTTTCGCCTAATGTTTTACCTTCAAATTCAGCACTTGTATCAGCATTTGATACTTCAAGTACTTTACGAATTAATGAGAAGCCATTTGAATGCGGGCCGCTTGATGCAAGCGCGATCAGTTGATCACCAGCAGCTACTTTTGTGCCATCGATGATATTTGCTTTTTCAACTACGCCAGTACAAAAACCAGCCATGTCGTAATCTTCGCCTTCGTACATACCTGGCATTTCAGCAGTTTCGCCACCAATTAATGCACAGCCAGAGATCTCACAGCCTTTACCAATGCCTGTTACTACGTCTGCGGCAGTATCAACATCAAGTTTGCCTGTTGCATAATAATCTAGGAAAAATAATGGCTCAGCACCTTGAACGATAAGGTCATTTACACACATAGCAACTAAATCGATACCTACAGTATCGTGTTTTTTAAGGTCGATAGCTAAGCGTAACTTAGTACCAACACCATCAGTGCCTGCAACAAGTACTGGTTGCTTATAACCAGCTGGGATTTCGCAAAGTGCGCCAAAGCCACCAATTCCGCCCATAACTTCAGGACGACGGGTTTTTTTAACTACGCCTTTAATACGCTCAACAAGTGCGTTACCGGCATCGATATCTACGCCCGCGTCTTTATAACTTAGAGACTGTTTTTGTTCGCTCACAGGATTTCCTCAAAAAAGTTGCATGGTTTTGCATGTGTATGCTTAGAAACGCGCGTATTTTACAACAATTGCAAGGGCGCGGCTAGTTCAAATATGAGTTTACTATTATTGACAAGGACACTTGTCCGTATAATGACACAATAGATTTAGGTAGCAGGTGCTAGGTAGTTCCTAGCACCTAAAACCTAGTTCCTTTAGTATTAAGCCTTTGCAGTCAAAATTGCACGCAACGGCGCTGGGTAACCTTCAATGGTTTTACTAGTATCGTTTGGATCTAAAAAGTCGATCAGGGACTCGTTTTCCATCCAATCTGATTTACGTTGTTCTTCAAGCGTTGTAATAGCGCAGTCTTTCACTTGCACATCTTTAAAACCAACACGTTCCATCCAGAGTTTTAGCGCTGCCGTGCTCGGAATAAACCACACGTTACGCATCTTCGCATAGCGGTCAGTGGGCACGAGTACTGTGTTTTCATCGCCTTCAATGACTAAGGTTTCAAGCACTAATTCACCACCTGGGCGAAGCTGCGCTTTTAATTGTGCTAAAAAGTCGATAGGGGAACGACGATGATAAAGCACACCCATCGAAAACACCGTATCAAAGGCTTTTAACTCAGGCAGGGCTTCAACACCTAGCGGTAATAAATGCACGTTTTCATCTGGGTTAAAGTGTTTGATGGCTTGAAACTGACATAAAAATAAATCAGACGGATCAATGCCAACCACAAACTCAGCGCCTTCACCGCGCATCCGCCATAAGTGATAGCCAGAGCCACAGCCGATGTCTAAAACCGTGCGGCCTTTTAGCGGCTCAATGTGCGGTAATAAACGGTCCCACTTCCAATCGCTGCGCCATTCAGTATCAATTTCAATACCGTGTAGGCTGAAAGGGCCTTTACGCCATGGCATCATTCGTTTTAATAAGTGTGTAACTTGTTTTTGTTCGCCGTCGGTCATTTCGCCTGGGGCACCAATTTCAACTTTGTCGATAATATTGACGTGTTTGGTCGCCACTTCAGGCAAGTTTTTTAACACTTTCTGCCATTTTGGTAAATCACCGTGACTTGCCTCTAATTGCCAGTGTTTTAATTGGCTAGGTAGCGTTTCCAGCCAGTGACTTAGCGGGCTTTGTGCGATTGCGGCGTAAAATTGGTTAAACCATTGAGACATTGAATTACTCTTTATATTTGTTACTTGATTGCTACCAGTGAGCAAAAATTAAAACATTGATACCACACTTGGGTTTGGCTAAAGCCAATATCGGTAAGTCGAGAAAGGTGAGCATTTAAAGTATCTGGGCGCATTACATTCTCAATGGCGGTACGTTTTTGGCTAATTTCTAATTCAGAATAACCATTGTGGCGTTTAAAATCGTGGTGCAAGTCAATCAGCAAGTTATCGCATTGCTCGTTCTCGCCTTTGATTTTTTCGCTTAACAGCAATACACCACCGGGTTTTAAATTCGCGTATATTTTTTCAAGCACGGCTTGGCGCTGTGCGGGTGGAATAAACTGTAAAGTAAAGTTCATGGCGACCACTGACGCGTTTTCAATATTTAGCTCATTAATATCACCAAGCGTCACTGTAACAGGCACTTCTGAGCGAAAGCCGTGCAAATGTAATTTACAGCGCTCAACCATGGCTTGTGAATTATCAACGGCAATAATATGGCAATTATCAGTGCGGATATTACGGCGCATGCTTAATGTTACTGCCCCAAGGGAACAGCCCAAATCATAAAGGTTTGAATTGCTTTGCGCATATTCACCGGCCAATTTACCCATCGTACTAACAATGGTTGCATAACCCGGAACTGAGCGCTGGATCATATCTGGGAAAACTTCTACTACATGTTGGTCAAAGCTAAAGTCTTTAACCGCTTGCTCAGTGGCATAAATGCTGTCTTTTATGTTCACACAAACAGTCTCTTGAAAAATAATAGGGCTATTTTAGCATTTTATGCTGGATAGTCAGTGATAATTTCAGTAGCTTGGCTAGAATAATGAATAACAAGTAGAAAAAGAGAAGTTTATGAGCAAAAGTAAAGTGATCAGCACAGATGATATATTGGCAACCCTTTGCCATTCTGTAACGAGTGTATTGTCGTCGGCAAGTGGTAATAGCATTAGCTACTCAGCAATGGTACAAAAAATAACCCGCACCTGTATGCGTCCTGATATCGGTTGTTTTGTATTATTTGATGGCGGATTTACAGGACTGGTAATTACTAATTTCACCTCGCAAGCGGCGATGGAGATTTATCATGATTACATGCGTAATATGGGGATGCCTGAAGAAGAACTAGCTCATAGCCACTTATCGGACGACGTATCAAATGTACTCGGTGAATTGATGAACCAAATCGTTGGTGATTTTACTTCAAAGGTACGCGAGCAGTTACATACTTCAATTACCCAAAATCAACCGAAGATGATGGCCATCAATAAGCAAGTACAGATTTCGGTCGATACTACGATGGATAGACCGCAAGCACGGCGCGTGACATTTACCACCAGTAAACAAAATATCTTTTATTTAGAATTAGCAATGGATAAAACTGAGTTTATCAAATTACACGATTTTGATATTGCTGAAGCTATTGACCCAGATGACATCATTGAAAACGAAGCAAAGCATAAAGCAGAAAAACAAAAAGCTGCTGATGATGCTGCTAAAGCAAGTGATTTAGATGACGACTTTATGGCAGAACTTGGTTTATAAAGCTACGAAGCTTTAAAACTTTAAGCTTTAAATAACACAACAAAAGCGCGAGTTTACCTTGCGCTTTTTGGTTTGTGGGGGGTTGCCTTAAGGGATTACTGATAAACCTCGTTGCAATATAAGAAGTAAGCAATGTTAGCGATAATGAGTTAAATGTAACTTTCTTATACCTTCAAGAATTAATGTGACGACCGCAAGCAAAATAGCTATGTACGTAAGCCAATCCTTTTGGTTGATAGTCTCGCCTAAAAGAATCGCCACTATTAATAGCAGCACAGGCTCAACATAAACGAGTAAACCAAAAAGGCTTAAATTTAAATAGGGGGCAGATAGGGATTGAAACGAAAGCGCTAGAGCACTTATCCCCCCAAGTCCTACTACTAAATAAAGTAATGTTAAATTTACGGTTAACTCCGTGACAACTTGTCCATTGGCAAAGATAAAATAACAGGCTATAGGAAGGCTCAAGAGCATATCAACCCATGTGCAACCAATGTTATTAGTGTTGGTTTTTTTTCGTAGCCAAAAATAAATAGGGTAACCTATGCATACAACCCAAACCGGCCACAAAAATGATTGAGAAACAATTAATAGATTTAAAATAGCTATGAGAGCAAATAAACATGCTACTTTTTGATGCGGGGTTAAACGCTCTTGAAAAGCAAGCCGTCCGATAATTACCATAGTAATTGGCATGATAAAGTAGCCTAATGAAACCGCTAGACCATATCCATTTACGGGTGCCCACATGAATAGCCATAATTGTACACCAACTAAAAAAGATGAAAGGAGCCGTGTTAGCCAAAAATACTTTTCATATCGCACCCTCGTATATATGCCGAGTACAAGTGGCCAGTAACCTTTTAGTAGAATAAAAACAGTTAAAAATGGCACCGTAAATAAAACCCGCCAACCATATGTTTCTTGACCTTGAAGTTCATTTAACAGTGAGGTGTAAGCAAACATTAGTGCAAAAAGTGCTGATGAAATTATATTTAAAGTAACTCCCAATGAAGTTTTAGTAGAGTTTTGCATAGTCGGTATATAGAAGAGATTAGGTGTGTATATTTTATTTCAATACCATTGATAAATGGGCTCTAAAAAAGTACTGTTTGCGAGAAAATTTATCACCTTGAGATATTATGAAACTAGATCGCTATGACTATGCACTTTTAGAATTAGTCCAGAAAGATTGCCAAACTCCACTTCGAAAACTGGCTGAAGCTGTACATCTATCAACCGCCTCGGTGCAGCGCCGTATCCATAAACTCAGGGAAAATGGTTATATTGTATCAAATGTGGCGATTTTAGACCCTGATAAGCTAAATCAAGTTATCACTATTTTAGTAGAAGTGGAGGTTAACAAGACACATATTTCTGAGCTTGAGGTACTAAAGCAACGTTTTTCAGGTCCTGAAGTGCAGCAATGCTATTATGTTACGGGTGCAGCCGATTTTGTACTGATATTAGTTGTGCCTAATATGCAGCGCTTTCAAGAGATTTGTGATAAGTTTTTTCATGAGAACGATAATATCAAATCATTTAGAACCACCGTTGTATTAGAACGCGTTAAATCGAGTTTAAATGTGCTTTAAATACACTTGTGGTGACAATCAATTATTTTATGATGGAATGATTTATATTTTTGAATAACTGACTCAAAATATTTTTGTTCAGATAGTGGATGAAAATCTGCAATTGCCTAGCGTATAACCCAAGTGGTTTATAAAACCACTTGGGTTATAGCAATTGAGTGTTTAGCGGATAATCATTTGCTCACGCTCAGGGCCCACAGACACCATACTTACAGGTACTCCCATCAGTGCTTCGATGCGTTCTACATAATGCTGCGCTGCAGCAGGCAGACTGTTGAAGGTACGACAACCGGTAATATCTTCATCCCACGCTGGCATGCTTTCATAGATTGGCGTTAAAGCCGCTGTTTGTGGCCAAATAGGGTTTTCGCTGTGATCGCCTGCATAACCAACGCAGATTTTTAAATCTTTCATGCCAGATAGGCAATCAATTTTGGTTAAAGCGATTTCAGTGGCTGCTTGTAATTCAACACCGTTACGGGTGGCAACTGCATCAAAATAACCCATATCACGTGGGCGGCCAGTCACTGCGCCATATTCGTTCGCGCTTTCACGAAAATTGTCTTGCTCTGCCATGGCGGTAACGAGTGTACCTGTACCAACAGATGAGCTAAATGATTTAGCCACAGCGATAACACGCTCAGGGCGCAAAGCTGGCAGTCCGCTGCCAATTCCTGCATAGGCAGCAGTAACGTTTGATGATGTAGTATACGGGTATTCGCCGTAAACTAAATCGCGGCCTGCGCCTAGCTGCGCTTCAAACAACAAGTTAGCATCTTGCTTTTGCAGTGCTTTTAAAGGCTCTGTTACATTACAAATAAATTCGCGCCAAGGAGCGCTGACAGCTAATAACCACTCAGTCATTTGTTCAGCTGTTTGTGAAAAATCACAGCTTGGGTAAAGGGCTTTTAGCTGTGGCATTTTCCAATCCAGCATAAATTGAATACGCTCTAATAAAACGTCTGGCTGATTTAACCAGCCAACTAAAATGCCTTTTTTCATTACTCGGTCGCCGTATGCAGGTGCAATTCCTTGACGAGTAGAGCCGTAAGCGGCATCGCCTAAGCGCACTTCTTCGAGGGTATCTTCAAGGGCGTGTAATGGTAAGCATAACGTTGCACGATCAGAAATACATAATTTTACATCAACACCGGCGGCGTTAACTTCGGCTATTTCTTCGCTTAATGCCGCAGGGCTTATCACCATGCCTGGGCCTAGTACTGCAATACAATCAGGATTAAAAATACCGCTTGGTAATTGGTGTAGTTTAAACGTACCAAAGTCATTCACAACGGTATGTCCGGCGTTGTTACCACCTTGAAAGCGAATGCTCGCAGATGCGTTCTCAGCTAGAAAATCGACGATACGGCCTTTGCCTTCATCACCCCAGTTTGCACCTACAACAACAATTGACGGCATAATTTAATCTCCAAATTGATTGAACGAATATGGTATGCGCTCTATTAAAATAAGAGAAATTAATTATAATTATTATCTTGATAAGAATTTCATATCGATTTCACACCATTAAGGTCATAAAGATGCTAGATATTCACTGGTTAAAAACTTTTGTCACATTGGCTGAGTTAAAGCACTTTGGTAAAACAGCCAATGCGCTGCATATGACACAGCCAAATGTTAGCTTGCATATTAAGCAGTTAGAAAAAACGACACGGGTTAAACTGATAGAACGTAATCCCTTTAGTTTGACCCAAGCAGGTTTACGGCTATTAGAGTCTGGACAAAAAACCTTATGGGAATTACAGGTTTGCCAATCTGACTTAAATGCGATTAATGATCTCAGCCAAGGCACACTGACAATTGCCGCCAGTGATATAATTTCTCGTTTATTGTTGATTGAGCCTTTTCAGCTTTTTAAGCGCCAGTTTCCTGGCATTGACTTTACTTTGCTCAATACAACGTCTTCTCAAGCGTCAGCATTGGTTAAAAGTGCTGAAGCTGATTTAGGGTTTGTGATTGCCCAAAAAGAAAGTGAGCCGCTGCATTTTACGCAATTACAGCAGATAAAATGGTGTGCATTAGGTAATCATTTAAAGTTATGGCAGCAAGCCAAAAACGATAACAATGTTACACTGACTGAGCCGCCAACATTAATCTTACTCGGCCATGATACGCGAACCCGAGACTTGCTCGATAGTGCCTTGCCATCTTTAAACTTACCAAATTACCGGGTGATGGAAGTGGGCAGTGTCGATGCGCAAATTGATTGGGCTGAAGCGGGGTTTGGCGTTGCCATCGTGCCAGAGTTTTCCCTGCGCAGTAAAGCAAATCTAACCACCACAGTGACCGCATTACCGCAATTTCCAACTACCAGTTTAGGTTATATAGTGAGGCAAAATCAGGTACTTTCAAAAGCGATAAAGCAATTACTACATTGGGTCAATGAAGAAATCTCCCGTACTCATCTTGCATAGTATTTATATGTTAACTGTACGGCTATGTACTTTGTGATTCAGTTATTTTTATGTGTATGGGTTTTTACCTTCAGCTACTAGCACACAAAAAATCCGTAAATCTAATTCGAGTTGATGGTAGCTTGGCTCCATGTGGCAGCACAGGGCGTAAAAGCTTTTGTTATGGTCTTTTTCCTTAAAGTGGGCGAGCTCGTGTACTACTAAAGCTTTGAGTAATTCCTCTGGTGCACGCAGTAAATCACTGTTGATGGCTAAATCGTGCTTGCGGGTTTTACCTTGCATACGATACGTATGAGTACCTAGTGCATTAGTGACCATATCGCCTTGTTTTTTAAACGCGGCGCGGCCAAACGGTGGCGCATTTTTTAAATAGCGCTTTTTAAGCTCAGTGGCGTATGCGTATAACGACTTGTCACTGGTAATATTATGGGAGCTGGGGTATTTTTTAGTTAAATACGCGCCGTGTTTATCATTTTCAATAAGCTGCATTACTTGCGTTACAATTTGCTCTGGATAGCCGCTAAAATAGCGTTTAAAATCACTCATTCAATACTTCTTTGTAGTTAATTAATTTTCAAAGCGAGTCAAAAAAGGCTGGCTTGACTGGCTTCTTTTTCACCAGTGAAAGGGTTTAGCACGGGGTGCTGGTAACCTAAATCTTGGCAAAACTCGCGTGCTAATAATGGTGCTTGGCGGTTATCTGCAGTATGAAAAAATACATACGGGTGCTTACCCTCATCAAGCCATTGTTTTACTTTTTTAAGCCACGGTTGGTAATAGCTTTTATAGTCATGATCTAAATCGGCAATCACAAAGCGGGCCATAGGTTGATTGCCTGTTGCAATGGCATGCACGGGTAAATGGGGCTTTTTTTGTTGGGCATCGATGAGTGCTTCAGTGTTCGGCTTAACTGCAAATAATGCGCGGGTGTCCATTGAGATACGATTGACATTGTTTGCCATTAATAGCTGATTAAAGGCAATTTCGGCTGCGCCTTTCTTAAAAAATTCGGGGTGGCGAACTTCAACGCCGTAGTTTAAACCTGTCGGGAGCTTGGCAATAAACTGTGCTAATAACGGCAGTTGTTTGGGGCTAAAACTACTTGGTAGCTGCAACATGATCTGCCCAACATGAGACAATATTGGCTCGAATAAATTAAACCATGCAGTGAGTTCGTCATCGATATGAGTAAGCTGTAATTCATGGCTAAAGCGTCGATGGAATTTAAAAGTAAATTTAAAGTCATTGCCGACAGCATCACGCCAGCGATTTAATGATTCAACACTAGGATCGGCATAAAAGCTGGTATTGCCTTCGACTGAATTAAACACCTGTGCGTATTCGTGCAACATATCGGCATTTTTGCAGTGACTTGATAATAAATTGCCTTTCCACGCGGTACTTGACCACTGCGGACACCCTAAATACAACATAAAACGGTTAACTGATTGTGTGTTTTGGTTAGTATATCAAATCTATAAATTGAAAGCATAGTAGCTGCTGCCGAGCTCGCATTTTCAAGTAACTTGGGTATAATGCTCCCCCTAAAATGATTTATAAATAGTGGCTTATTCTCCCTCAAAAACAGCAATTCTTAGGGGAAGCGGCTATTCGTCTTTACACTGACAGGAAAACTATGCGCTCTATATACTGCGGACAGCTAAATAAAACTCACGTAGATCAAGAAGTTGAACTATGTGGTTGGATCAACAAACGACGTGACCTTGGTGGACTTATCTTTGTCGATTTACGCGATAGAGAAGGTTTAGTACAAGTTGTATTCGATCCTGAAGTTGAAGGCTTAATGGATACCGCGAATACATTACGTCAAGAATTTTGCGTACAATTAAAAGGTGTAGTTCGCGCACGTCCTGACAGCCAAATCAACAAAGATATGGCAACTGGTGAAGTTGAAATTTTAGGCACAGGCCTTACTATCATCAACCGTTCAGAGCCATTACCACTTGATTTTAATCAGGTAAACTCTGAAGAGCGTCGCTTAAAATACCGTTACTTAGACCTTCGTCGTTTAGAAATGAGTGACCGTATTAAACTACGCGCTAAAGCTAGCAGCTTTGTGCGTCGTTTCTTAGATGAAAATAATTTCTTAGATATCGAAACGCCAGTACTTACAAAAGCTACCCCAGAAGGAGCGCGCGATTATTTAGTACCGAGCCGTGTTCACAAAGGCAGTTTTTACGCATTACCGCAGTCTCCGCAGTTGTTCAAGCAATTGTTGATGATGTCGGGTTTTGACCGTTACTATCAAATTGTTAAATGTTTCCGTGATGAAGATTTACGTGCTGACCGTCAGCCTGAGTTTACTCAAATCGATATAGAGACCTCGTTCATGAGCTCTGCTCAGGTACGTGGTATCACAGAAAAAATGATCCGCGAAATGTGGCAGCAATTGCTAGACGTGGATTTAGGCGAGTTCCCAATCATGCCTTACGCTGAGGCAATGAGCTTGTATGGTTCTGATAAGCCTGATTTACGTAACCCAATGACATTAATTGACGTTGCCGATTTAGTAAAAGACGTCGAGTTTAAAGTTTTTTCTGGTCCTGCCAATGATGAAAAAGGCCGTGTTGCGGTATTAACAGTACCAGGCGGTGCATCACTTTCGCGTAAGCAACTAGATGACTACACTAAATTCATCGGCATTTACGGCGCGAAAGGGCTTGCGTGGATGAAAGTAAACGACCGTGCAGCAGGCGCTGAAGGCGTGCAATCGCCAATCGCTAAGTTCTTAAATGAAGAGGTGATCAACGAACTTCTTGCACGCACTAACGCACAAACTGGCGACATCATTTTATTCGGTGCTGATAAACGCAACACAGTAAACGAAGCTATGGGCGCGCTACGTATTAAGATTGGCCTTGATTTAGAGATCACTAATCTAAATAGCTGGGCTCCGCTTTGGGTTGTTGACTTCCCAATGTTTGAAGAAGACGACGAAGGTACATTGCATGCTGTTCATCACCCATTTACAGCACCAAAAGATGTAAATGCAAGCGAACTTGAAGCAAACCCAGCAGCGGCTATTTCAGATGCATACGATATGGTACTAAATGGCTACGAAGTAGGTGGTGGTTCGGTACGTATTCATAATACAGATATGCAAGAAGCAGCGTTTAGAATCCTAGGTATTGATGCACAAGAGCAGCAAGACAAGTTTGGTTTCTTACTTGAAGCGCTAAAATACGGTACGCCACCACATGCTGGTTTAGCGTTCGGTTTAGACCGTTTAGCAATGCTACTGTGTGGTACTGATAACATTCGTGACGTGATTGCTTTCCCTAAAACAACCCAAGCGTCGTGTTTGTTAACTAACGCACCAAGTAAAGCAAATGCAGATTCGCTTACAGAGCTTGCTATTAGTGTTGTTGAAAAAGCTGAAAAATCAGCAGAATAAGCAATCTGATAAGTGATTTGTTGAAAACCCTTAGGCTCATACCTAGGGGTTTTTTCATTTAGATGTGTAGATAATTTTATTAGAGGATTTTATGGCTGTGAGTTATCAATTTTCACAAACAGACTACTACGACCAGCATTTTTCAAACTGCATGGCTAATACGCAGCGCTTTAGTGACATTGAGTTTGAACAGTGCCAGTTTATTGAATGTGATTTTAGTCATAGTCAATTTAGTAATTGTCGTTTTATTGAGTGCGAATTTATTAACTGTAATTTAAGCGATTTAAATTGGGGCTATAGTTCGTTAGAAGAAGTCTGCTTTGTTGATTGTAAGCTCAACAGTATTCAATGGGCGCAGGTAAATTGGCCACAATTGGCACTTACGTCATCGGTGAGTTTTAAAAATTGCCAACTTAGTCATAGCTCATTTTATGAGTTACAGTTAAAAGGCTTGATCATGATTGACTGTTTTGCCAAAGATGTTGATTTTAGACAGGCTAATTTAGCTACCAGTGATTTTAGTAACACTGACTTTAGAGATAGTCTATTTCTGCAAACAAACTTGAGTAAAGTAAACTTTGTCGGGGCGATGCATTTTAATATTGATATTAAAAATAATAATGTTAGCCGGGCTAAGTTTGAGCGCTTTGCAGCGTTAAACTTACTCAGCGGACTAGATATCGAGCTGGTAGATTAGCCGTTATGACACGGCTAATCTAATGCTTAATTAGCAGGCAGGACCATTTTTATTTCGTGCGCTGGCAAGTGCGCGGGCAATTTCAAGTAATGCAGGGGAAATATCACTGGCGCCATCTTTGATGAGTTTTGATACATCACCTGATGAATACAAACTATCGCGTGGTGATTTAATGCCTAATTCACGCACAAAATCTTTAGTCTTGCCAGTGCTGCCTGTTTCGATGAATTTAAAAATAATACGCTCGTTATTATTTTTTGGCTCTGTTTCTAGCGTTTCGATTTCATCTTGATACGCTTCAATTCTGCTTTGTAAAATATCGATACGTTCTTCGATGCTGTTGTATGATTTCATGGATAGGTTCTTTTCTAAATAGACGTTAGGACAATACGACTATTATCGCATAAATTTATAATAATTATTTTTTTCTTTAAAACTCTTCTGCTGTTTTAGGTACCTCGTTTTATTGCAATTAATATTCAAAAGCTTAAAGTACTTTATAATTTAAATAAAATAAGTCGAGCAAATTAATGCCACTACCTTTTAAGTACCTTGTGAGCTTCTTCTTTCTCATAGTCAGTGTCGTCGCCAGTTCCGCAACAAACAGCGAAATGATTGTTGATAAAGCGCGTGACCGCGCGATCCCGATCAGTATTTCATTACCAGCATATAACGAGCATTGTAGCCAACAAACAAAATGCCCTGTGGTATTTATTAATGCCGGATATGGTATTGCGCATACTGACTATCAGTTTGCGGCTGATATATTTACAGCTAAGGGCTATTTAACCATTGCTGTAGCCCATGAATTAGACAGCGATCCTGCGCTCAACCGCACGCCACCTTATATGGCCACTCGTATGGAAAACTGGCATCGTGGTGTGGTCACTCTAAAATTTTTAGTGACCGAGTTGAGCTCTCGCTACCCAGAGTATGATTTTACGCGGTTAACGTTATTTGGCCATTCTAATGGCGGTGATATAGCCGCGCTTTACGCGGCGATTTATCCTAAGCAAGTGAGTCAAATTATCACGCTTGATCATCGGCGTATGTTGTTACCTCGCAATAATAACATTCGGGTTTTAACGCTTCGTGGCAGTGATTACCCTGCGGATAATCAGGTATTACTCAATGAAGATGAATTAGCACAGTATCCGGTTACGCAGATTTCGATAAAGAACTCACGCCATAATGATATGTATGATGGCGGACCTAAGTGGTTAGTAGAGCGGATGAGTAAAGAAATCAAAGCGTTTGTAGCAAACTAAAATAATAAAACTTAGCGCGTAAACATATTAAGTTGCCACTCTTATGCGCTTGATAGTTATTTTACCAGCTCACTTACAATCAGAGGGTTGTTATGCAGGGTTTTATGCACAGGGCATTTGTCGGCAATTTCTAATAGGCGCTGGCGCTGAGCGTCACTTAAATCGCCCACCAGGGTGATTTTACGAGTGATGGCTTCGAGTTTGTCGGTTTGCTCGCAGTTATCGCAATCGGCGTGATAATCACGGCTGTGGTCCAGTTCTACCTTTACGTGTTCAAGTGGCAAGTTTTTACGACTTGCATACATACGTAAAGTCATTGCGGTGCATGCACCAAGTCCAGCAAGTAAGTGGTGATAAGGGTCTGGGCCTAAATTATTACCGCCAACACTTAGTGGTTCATCAGCCAGCCAAGTATGATCCTTGGTACTTACATGCTGAGTAAAGACATGATCTTTCTCTTCAACTAATACATTGCCGCTGCTAAGTTTGGCACTGTACTGGTTTTTATCAAAATCCACATAACGTTTTGCCCATGATGCTATAACGTCTGCTGCGTAGTCAGCATCGTCTTTGTTAGTGAGTAAGTGGTCGGCGTTATCCAGACTAATAAAGCTTTTTGGATGTTTAGCAGCGGCGTAAATCTTTTCAGCTTCAGAGATATTTACTGTGGCATCAATAGGGGAGTGCATAACTAATAAAGCACGTTTTAATTTACTGATATGGCTGTGGTCGTAATTGGCAATGTCGTCCACAAACTGTTTTTTAATGGTAAATTCTCGCCCTGCTAAATTTACCTTGGCTTCGCCCTTGCTATTAATTTCATCAAGATGAGCGGCAAAGTTATGCGCTACATGTTGCGCATCTGATGGTGCGCCTATGGTGGTAATGGCTTGTACTTCAGCAATGTGTTCGGCAGCTGCAAGTACCGCTGCGCCCCCTAAACTATGACCAATTAATAATTGTGGCGCTTTAAAGTGTTCACGTAAGTGATCTGCCGCGGCAATTAAATCTTGGATATTTGATGAGAAATTACTGTTGGCAAAATCACCGTCGCTATTACCAAGGCCAGTAAAATCAAAGCGTAATACCGCAATACCTTGTTGAGTGAGTGCTCGGCTAATTCGACTTGCTGCGGCTATATCTTTACCACAGGTAAAACAATGGGCAAACAAGGCATAAAATTTAATATCACTGGCGGGTGTTTCAAGCTGACCGGCGAGTGTTAAATCACCACTTTTGAACGAAATTTTTTGGCGCATAGGTTACCTTTGCTTAATGAAAGAGGTTAGTGAAGAATAGACCATTAAAGTGCGTTTATAATTACAGTTGTTTTGGCGTTTTATCCACAATAGCAACATTTTGATTTGCATCAAGTAATAAACGCTTACCCAGCTAAAGAGGACATAAGTCCTTATGTTTTTTTGCCCGTTTTATTATGCTCGCGAAGCGCTACAATGGAGCAACTGCTATGATTAGCAAAGGCTTTTAACAACTTAATTCATTGGATACGAACATGCAATTACCTACCGTTGATTATAAAGCGAGCGATGCGGCCGCTCAATTTGTTGAGTCTCTTAGAAATACGGGCTTTGGTGTATTAAAAAACCACCCAATTCCACAGTCTCTTGTTGAATCAATTTATAAAAATTGGCAGGATTTTTTTAATTCTGAACAAAAACATGAATTCTTATTCTCTAAAGACACTCAAGATGGCTACTTTCCGCCTTCGGTATCAGAAGTTGCAAAAGGCTTTACAGTTAAAGACATTAAAGAATACTTTCATGTTTATCCAAAAGGCCGTGTACCAGCGCAGTTAGAAGCAGATATTCGCGAATATTATCGTTTAGCCAATGAGTTTGCTGCGACATTGTTAAGCTGGGTGCAAGCTGAAGCACCAGCGGATGTGCGTGCTAAGTTTTCAATCGATTTAAAAGATATGATTGCTGATTCAGAGCAAACATTATTACGTATATTACATTACCCGCCGATGACAGGTGATGAAGAACCTGGCGCTATTCGTGCTGCTGCACATGGTGATATTAATTTATTAACGGTATTACCTGCTTCAAATGAGCCAGGCTTGCAAGTACAAAAAACAGATGGCGGTTGGTTAGATGTGCCATGCGATTTTGGCAGTTTAATTATTAACATTGGCGACATGTTGCAAGAAGCGTCAGGTGGTTATTTTCCGTCGACTATTCACCGTGTTATTAACCCTACTGGCAAAGCGTCATCTAAGTCACGTATTTCGTTGCCGTTATTTTTGCACCCGCGTCCAGATGTGGTGTTATCAGCGCGTTATACTGCTGACAGTTACTTACAAGAGCGTCTGCGTGAGTTAGGTGTTAAATAGCATCACTCAAGTGATGATAGCTTTTCAACAGCGGCCACAGTGCCGCTTTTTTGTTTTTTAAGGTTGTGTTTTTTTAGTGAGTTATAGTGTGATGTGGCTAGTTAAGTTTGGCTGACGCTATTTCAAACGTGAATATACCATGCATTATTGCGTACGATCGGTATAATGCGCCATTGGCCGATTGGGCCTTAAAATTATTGAGAGAAAATATGAGTTTTGATGGGTTAGGTTTATCACAGTCTTTAGTTAATGCGGTTTTAGAAAAGGGCTATGAAACGCCAACACCAATTCAGGCTCAAGCCATTCCAGCGATCATTGAAGGTCGTGATGTTATGGCTGCAGCGCAAACTGGTACAGGTAAAACAGCGGGTTTCACTTTACCGTTAATTGAGCGCTTATCAACAGGCCAAAAAGCCAAGGTTAACCAAGTTCGTGCTTTAATTTTAACCCCAACCCGTGAGCTGGCATTACAAGTAAGCGAGAACGTTGAAGAGTATGCTAAGCATTCTAATATCAGTTCTTTTGTTGTGTACGGTGGTGTTAAAATCAATCCGCAAATGATGCGTTTACGCAAAGGCGTAGATATTTTAGTTGCTACTCCGGGTCGTTTAATGGATTTGCATAACCAAAATGCCTTGAAGTTCGATAACCTCGAAGTGTTGGTGCTTGATGAAGCTGACCGTATGCTTGATATGGGCTTTATTCATGACATTAAACGTATCATCAGCAAGTTACCGGCTAAACGTCAAAACTTGATGTTCTCAGCGACGTTCTCAGACGATATTAGAGCGCTTGCGAAAGGGCTTATTAATGATCCGGTTGAAATTTCAGTCGCTGCAAAAAATACCACGGCAAAAAGTGTTACCCAATGCGTTTATGCGGTAGATAAAGCACGTAAAACCGCCTTGTTAAGTCATTTAATTCGTACTAATGATTGGCAACAAGTGTTGGTATTTAGCCGCACTAAACATGGTGCAAACCGTTTAGTAAAGCAGTTAGAGCGCGATGATATTGTTGGCGCTGCAATTCATGGTAATAAATCTCAAGGCGCGCGTGTTAAAGCGCTTGAAGGCTTTAAAAGTGGCGAAGTACGCGTACTTGTGGCAACGGATATTGTTGCCCGTGGTTTAGACATTGTTGAACTGCCACATGTAGTTAACTATGATTTGCCTAATGTGTATGAAGATTATGTGCATCGTATTGGTCGTACCGGCCGTGCGGGTGCATCTGGCGACGCAATTTCATTTGTAACACCGGAAGATGCTGATGACTTATACGGTATTGAACGTTTTATCGGTGAATTGATCCCACGTGCAAAAGAAGCTGGTTTTGAGCCAACAAAAGGAGTGCCTGAAAGAGAGCTTGATGCACGACCTATCAAACCTAAAAAGCCTAAAAAAGCGGGTCAGCCTTTTTCTAAACCTAAGTCTGATAGCAAAAAGCCAAATAATAACGGCGGTAATGGCACCGGCCCACGCCGTGGTGGCTCAGGTAAAAAACCTGCTGCTAAAGCCGCTGGTGAGCAAACACAAAACCCATGGGCTAAGCGTCAATCTGTTGGTGGCAGTGGTCAACGTCGTCGCTCTGGTAATGATGGCGTGAGTAACACGTAATAATATTTTGATAAAAAACGCGCCTAAGCTGGCGCGTTTTTTTATGCTTTTTATTTCTATAATGCTTTAAGATAATTAACTGCTAAGCCAATAAATAAGGTGACGGTGACACTTAAAAGTGTACCGAGCATAACATATTCGGTGAGTTTTTTATCTTTACTGGCACGTAAGTCGCCAAAGCGAAATACCGATTTTGCTGCTAATAAAAAGCCAACGCCAGCCAACTGATCTAGCAAAATAAATGTAAGCATTAATACTCGCTCAAGCATGCCAATACTTTGCCCCGCTGCTGGTAAACTTCCTGTGGAGCTAAACCCGGTAGTGAGACGCTCTAACATCATACGAATGAACACAGCACTGGGACTCAATACCAGTAAATAGCCACATAGCACCCATAATGTAGTGGGGGTTATCAGCCATTGCCAAATGCTGGTAATAAATTCACTGTTGTCGCTCAACCACACAGTCAGTAGTAGTATCACGACAAGATGAGCAAGTTGATCAATGATAAATGGCACAACTCCTTTGTTTGAATATGATTTTGCTAAATCAATTAAGTAGTGGGTCACGATAACAATAGCTGTGGCAATACCGATACGCGAGAGCTCTTGCCAGCCAAAACTAAACTCCCACCAGCTGACAATTGCTGCCGTAGTTAGACCGTGCACTAGCACATGCAAGTACAGTTTTTTAGCACGAAAGTGACGTGTATTACGGTTATTAACCCAACTCATTGGCTGCCAATAAAAATCAGCTAAAATATGACCGATAAATAATGCAACTAATAACAACATAAAACTCATTTTTTTACTCCTATCACGGCATTAGCAATGGCCTGCTCTGCATAGTCTAAAAAACGCTCGATCAACTGATAATGTGCAAGATTAAGTAACTTGGTCACATTCTCACGACTGGTTTTTAATTGTTTAGCAAGTTCACTATGTTGATTGTTTTCTGCGGTTAAATAGACATATAAGGCATTCGCTTGTTTGTGTGTCATTTTGCTCAGGAGCACGTCAATAAAAGCTAGATTAAGGGTTAAGCCATCATTTTTGAGTTCATCAATACTGCTAAGAGTAAAGCGTTGGTTATGGATTTCGTCAAGACCGCGCCCCGATAATGTAAATGCAGAGCCTGTTGCTGTTTTAATATCGGCTCTAGCATTATCTATTTCACCAATGGCAAGGCTTTGGCGAATTTCATAGCCGGTGGCTTTAAGATGTAAGTAAAGCAGCACTGCGACACGGCATACTTGGGGTGGTTGATTTATTTGCACCTGAAAAGCATCGCCTCGATAAATAATACTTTGTCCTAGATGGCGTTGAGTAATTGCTCGCAAACTTTGGTCGAGCTGGTAGAGCATCGCATCGTAGTCGTGCTTTGGAATATGTTGTGATTTGATCACATCACCGCTGATCACCGCAATCATAAATGTCCTTGATTTAAGTTACATAAAGAAAAGTAACCAATTTTGGTTACATGCTTCAATGTAACTAATTTAGGTTACTTGAAAGCTAAATGCAAGGGCTTGAAATTAATCAGGGTATGCTACAGTAGCGTGATTAATTTAAAAGGGATAACGCATGAGTCAAGAAATACATAGTACAACGGCGAAAAAGCCGAGAGTGGGGATTTTTGTCGATGTCCAAAATATTTATTACACCTGTCGAGAGAGCTACCGAAAAAACTTTGATTACAATGCCTTTTGGGCAAAAATCAGTGATGACTATGATATAGACTGCGCGATTGCATATGCAATTTATCGCGGGGACGAAAAGCAATCTCAATTTCAAAATATTCTTCGTGCGATTGGTTTTGAGGTAAAGCTAAAACCATTTATTCAGCGTAAAGATGGCAGCGCAAAAGGCGATTGGGACGTCGGCATCACCATCGACATGCTAGAACAAGGTAAAAACCTCGACAAAGTTATTTTACTCTCCGGCGACGGGGATTTTGCCTTATTACTGGGTCATTTACAGCATCATTATAATGTACCGTGTGACGTCTATGGCGCTGATAGACTGACGGCTGATGCATTAAAACAAAGTGCGGCACAGTTTTTTTGCATTGATGATTCCCTGTTACTTTGAAACTAATGTATTAAAAACATAACATCATGTTAAAAATATTTGACATGATGTGAGCCCACTCTTATAGTCATTAATGTTAAGTATACTTAACATCAAATTTATTATTATAAGGGGGTGATATGAGTTATACACAAAAATCGCGGTTACTTGAGATGTGCATAACGATGGTTGTGTTGTTTAATTACTTGCAGTCAGTATTATCAATGACGCCAGAAGCTCAGATGGATCCGTTATTAGCAAGTGGCTTGTTGATATCACTTACGATACAAACCGTTGTAATGCTTATTGTGATGCACATTATCTTAGCGATATTTAATACTAAATATGCGAATCAAGCGAAAGATGAACGCGAACAGGCTATTGCCTTAAAAGCAAAAAGTGTTGCACTACTTATTTTACAATTAGGCGTTGTGAACGCGGTGTTTGCAATGCTGATTGACCCACATTTTGGGTTTGCAATTAGTCCGGTTCACCAGTTAGTAATCGCAGCGTTGGTGAGCGAGATAATCGGCGCTGGGGCCGAAGCTTGGCTATTATATAGAGGTTAGAATGGCAAAGTTAGCGATTACTAACACGATCCGTGCATTACGGTTTCAGCATAATGAAATGACGCAGCAGCAATTAGCTGAAGTCGTTGGGGTGACGCGTCAAACAATTGCCGCAATTGAAGCGGCAAGGTATTCACCGTCGCTGGAGGTCGCTTTTAAGATCGCGATTGTTTTTAATCTACCACTAGAAAAAATATTCCAATATCGACAGTGAATCTTTACTAAATTATTATTTTTGGTAAACTGGATGCATATTCTGCATTTTTATTTATGTTTTTTGGCCATTTAAGTTATGAAAATAGTGTTATAAATCACCATTTTTGTTGTTTTTTTAGGTAATAATGTCATTTTTAAACCTTATTATTACGTTAAAAGATAGTCGACACTAATTTAATTGATATTAATTATTTATTTAATTCAGTTAATTAGAGATAAATGTGGGATATGTGAGATTTTTTATAAAAAACTTAATGACAACGCTGTCATTTATTGTGTAACATTAATTCAACATGGGTTGCGGGTGAATCGCATTAAGATAATAAAAAAACATGCGATTAATACAAATATAAAACGAAGGTTAGAGGTCGTTAAATGATGGCTAAGAGTGCGAATGAGGACCAATTGTATATTGGTATCGACGGTGGCGGAACTAAGTGCCGTGCAACTATATACTCTGTGCAAAACGGGGTATTAGGAACAGGTTTAGGTGGCCCTGCGAATCCATTACATGGGTTGGAGCGCACATTAGAGTCAATAATGGTATCTACACAATTGGCGATGCGCGATGCAGGTTTGCCATTAGAGTCTATTCATCAAGTGTATGCCGGTTTAGGATTGGCGGGTGTTAATTTACCGAACTTATATGAAAAAATAATAGAGTGGGAGCACCCATTTAAACAAATGTTTTTAACTACTGACTTACATACGGCGTGTATCGGGGCTCATGAAGGCGGTGATGGTGCCGTGATAATCACGGGTACTGGTTCATGTGGTTTTTCATATGTAAAAGGGCAGTCGGTGAATTACGGCGGTCATGGTTTTGCACTTGGCGATAAAGGCAGTGGCGCATGGATGGGCTTAGAGGCAATTAAAGCGGTGTTAATGGAGCTAGATGGTTTAGGTCCTCACACGATAATGACGCCAGTGGTTAAAGAGCATTTTAATGTCACCACAGCAATGGGCATTGCAGAGCAAATGGCCGGACAACCGTCAAGTAGCTATGCAAAACTTGCTCGCTATGTATTTGATGCAGCACACCAAGGCGATCAAATCGCTTTAGCCATTGTAAAAGACGGAGCGCAATACGTGAGTCAGTTAGCGCATCGTTTATTAGAGAACAATCCTCCGCGTTTATCTATGATCGGTGGTCTTGCAGAGCCTTTAAATCAATGGCTTGACCCAGCAATTGCAAAACTCGTTGAAGTACCAAAGCAACCGCCTGAAATGGGCGCAATTTATTTTGCACAGCAATCAGTATTAGAGCAAGACCAAAAGGTAGCACTGTAATGAAAACCTTCTATCGCGCGACACGTTTATTCACGGCTGAAAAATTTCTAGATAATGCATTATTCAGCGTTGAAAATGGCGTTTTTCATCTTGAAACTTCCACCACAGGCAGTGTTATTGAGCTAGATGGTTTAGTTGCGCCAGGCTTTATCGATGTACAAGTTAATGGCGGTGGCGGGGCATTTTTTAATGCTGAGCAAAGCACACAATGCTTAGATCGTATCGCAAAAGCGCATGGTCAATTTGGTACAACGGCACTGATGCCAACACTTATCACCGATAAAGTTGAAACCATGCAAGCAGCTGCTGATGCAACAGCAAAAGCAATATGCGAAGGGGTCGCGGGTGTATTAGGTATTCACTTTGAAGGTCCGCATTTGTCTTTTCCAAAAAAAGGCACACACAGTGAGCAGTTTATTCGCCCAATTAGCGAACAAGAATTTGCCATTTATGCGCGTCAAGATTTAGGTATCAAAATGGTTACCTTAGCGCCAGAAAATGTCAGCATTGCTGATATTGAGCGCTTAGTGGCGTGTGGTGTAAAAGTATCACTAGGTCACACTAATGCTGACTATACAACGACAATGGCGGCACTCAATGCTGGCGCCGATGGGTTTACACATTTATATAACGCGATGTCGCCGTTTACATCGCGTGAACCAGGCGTGGTTGGCGCTGCGCTTTGGCATGATAACAGCTGGTGTGGCTTAATTGTTGATGGGCATCATGTACATCCATTGTCTGCACAATTAGCTATTCGCACCAAACAGCGCGGCAAAATTATGTTAGTCACTGACGCAATGCCACCAGTGGGTACCGATGATATGGAATTTGATTTTTTTGACGGGCGCAAAGTAATTCGTACTGGGGATAGATTAAACTCAAGTACGGGCGAATTAGCAGGCAGTGTATTAGACATGGCCAGTGCAGTGCGTAATACCATTAATACATTGGATGTAAGCCTCAGTGAAAGTTTACGCATGGCTGCACTGTATCCAGCAGAATATTTAAACCTCAAGAAAAAGGGACGTTTACTTGATGGCTTTGATGCAGACTTTGTGGTGCTCGATGAACATCAGTTTGTAAAAGCCACTTATATTGCAGGTAATGCAGTGTAACGTTTCCCTGTAAAAACCCCGCAGTTGTATCGCGGGGCTTTTTATTTAAGAGTAAAAATAATGACAACAGCACATACAGACACAAAGCCGAGTAAAAAGCGCTTAGCATCTCTTGATGCTTTACGTGGCATGGATATGTTTTGGATTTTAGGTGGGCAATCTATTTTTGCCGCTTTATTTGTTTTAACCGGTTGGACTGGTTGGCAGGTATTTGAAGCGCATACGCTACACAGTGCATGGCATGGATTTACATTTTACGATTTGATTTTTCCGTTATTTATCTTTTTATCAGGTGTGGCGATGGGCTTAGCACCAAAACGCATCGATCACCTGCCATGGCAAGAGCGAAAAGTTTTTTATGCTAAAGCATTAAAGCGGTTATTGCTATTGTGCGGGTTAGGGGTGATGTATAACCATGGTTGGGGCACAGGTATTCCGCTTGCCTTCGATGAAATACGCTATGCGAGTGTACTTGGTCGAATAGCGATTGCATGGTTTTTCTGTGCAATGCTAGTGTGGCATACCAGTATTCGCACACAGCTCTTTACAGCAATCGCTCTCCTGCTAGGGTATTGGATCTTGATGTGTTTTATTCCTGTACCAGGTGGTAACGCTGGTGATTTAAGTGCACAGGGGAGTTGGAATGCATGGTTTGATTCGCATTTTTTACCCGGTATTAGTTATCAAAATAGAGCCGTCGACCCCGAGGGCGTGTTATCGAGTCTACCAGCTATTGTGAATGCCATGTTTGGGGTATTTGCAGGACAACTAATCGCCAGAGCAAGTAAGGTTGGCGAGTGGCAAACAGCAGGCATATTATTTGTTGCAGGTGTTGTGAGTGTTTGCTTAGGTTGGCTTTGGGATTTACAGTTTCCAGTTAATAAAGAATTATGGACCAGTTCATTTGTTTTAGTCACAGTCGGGTGGAGCGCAATATTACTGGCTGTGTTTTATGCAGTGGTTGATATTCTCAATGGCCAAAAATTAGCTTATCCGTTTGTGATTATTGGTGCTAACTCAATCATTATTTATTTGGCATCAAGCTTAGTGAATTGGGAGTTTATAAGCCATAGCGTGTTTGGTGGCTTTATTGCAGCAGCAGCTACCGATTGGCAGCCACTGATTGGCGTGGTTGCGCTTTTGCTGGTGCAAATGCTTTTATTACATTGGATGTATAAGCGCAAAATATTTGTCAGTGTTTAGCTGGCTAATGTACAGCACAGTAAAAAAGGTAAATTTTTATTCACTTTTACTTTACAAACTAAAATTGAATGGTAATAATGACAGCGTTGTCATAATGGTATTGACCAAATAGTGTATCCCTGTTTGGTTTGATCTAAGGCCCAATCCGATTGCACATGGGGTTGGGACTTAGATCCCATTTTTTCATCAACTAATTTAATAACTGAGCAAATTAATATGCAAATAGTAATTTTAAATGATGCAGCAGCCGTAGCAGCATATGGCGCAAATATTTTCGCAACACAATTACAAAAAAAACCAACGTCAGTGCTCGGTTTAGCAACGGGCTCTACGCCAGTTGCGTTATATCAAGAATTAATCGCTAAAAATAAAGCGGGTGAGATTTCATTTTCACAAGCAACAACGTTTAATTTAGATGAATACTTAGGTTTAACGGGCGATCATCCACAAAGTTACCGCCACTTTATGAATGAGCAATTGTTTAGCCATATTGATATAAACAAAGATAATACCTTTGTACCGCCAGGGGATGCCCTAAACCCAATTACAGCATGCAAAGAATACGAAGACAAAATAGTTGCAGCAGGCGGTGTTGATGTACAGTTATTAGGCATCGGACGTAATGGTCACATCGGCTTTAATGAGCCTTCATCAGGTCTGCGTTCACGTACTCGCGTAAAAACACTCACAAAAGCAACGGTAGATGATAATGCCCGTTTTTTTGCTGCTGATGAATATCAGCCACAGTTATCAATTACGATGGGAATTGGTACGATTTTAGAGGCGAAAAAAGTCGTATTACTTGCAACGGGTGAAAATAAAGCGGATGCGGTACGCGCTATGATTGAAGGGCCACTGATGGCTGCATGTCCAGCGTCGGCACTACAGCTTCATCAAGATGCAGTGATTGTAATTGATAAAGCGGCGGCAAGTAAATTAGCCGATTTAGAATTTTATCAGCATATTGAAGCTGAAAATCAAAAATTACAGGCTCATTTAGCTACATTGTAATTACGACAGAATTTATTGTGTGTTTAAAAAAGTCCGTAAGGGCTTTTTTTTTGCCTATTTGTCAGTGAGTAATAATTGGGTTTAAGTAAGTGTTATGGTAGTTTTAGCCATCTAAATAGTAAAAAGGATAAGCATGCTTAATTACAGCCAGATGCCTTTAAACCGTGCATCAAACCTACGTAAAGAGCAACAATGGGTGGCAGCACAAATAAATGAGCAAAGCCGTTGGTTATTGGTGAATAACAATCACACTTTATTTGATATAAATAATATTGCTGTGACTTTTTTAAGCTTTAGTGATGTGAGTCACTTAGCATTAAACGAAGCGATTTTTTTAGGTTTAGATGAGCAGCAAACCAGTCATTTCGCACTTGATGTAAGCAAGCTAGACGAAGCCGTCTTAAGTCAGCTGATAGGTGACGCTGAGTTTGTTGATATTCGCCGCTTTGGGGTGCAAGTGGAAATCGCGCAAGGCTCAATGGCTGCACTGGCACGAGGTTTGTGTTACTGGCATGCAACTCATCGTTTTTGTGGACGTTGTGGCAGCGAAAACGAGCTTGTTGAAGCTGGTCATTCACGTTTATGTAGTAATGATGGGTGTAAACACCAAACGTTTCCGCGAACTGATCCGGCCGTGATCATGGTGGTTACTCGTACATTTGCTGATGGTGTTGAACGCTGTTTACTTGGTCGCCAAGCAATATGGGCATCAGGTATGTATTCGTCTTTAGCTGGTTTTGTTGATCCGGGCGAAAGCTTAGAGCAAGCGGTGGCGCGTGAAGTGATGGAAGAAGCGGGCATTGTGGTTGAAAATGTTAAGTATATTGCCTCGCAGCCGTGGCCATTTCCATCATCGATTATGCTGGGCTTTACCGCTGAAGCTGTTACAGAAAATATCCAGGTTGATAAGGACGAACTAGACGATGCGCAGTGGTTTAGCCGTGAAGAGCTCGCTCAATTTGGCAATTGGCACGAAAAGGGGGAGCATTTAAAGCTACCAAGAGCTGATTCTATTTCGCGCTATTTAATCGACTATTGGTGTAATTTGCAAGATTAAGCATAGTGCAGAGTATGTTCTAACGAAATATTTTAAGGATTAATGATGACGACAAAAAGCAATAAAAATACGCTGTTAGTAAGTACCGGACGTAAAAAAGCATATACTCATGGGGTGGTTAACCCCGTAGTGCAACGTGCATCGACAGTTGTTTTTGATTCAGTGGCAGAGCTTAAAGAAGCGGCAAAAAAACGTGGCGATAAAACACTTTTTTATGGTCGTCGTGGTACTACTACACATTTTGCATTACAAGAAGCGATCACTGAGCTTGAAGGTGGTGAGGGATGTGCGCTTTATCCATGTGGTGCAGCGGCCATTAGCAGCACACTATTGGCTTTTTTGAAAGCGGGCGATCATATCTTAATGGTAGATAATGCCTATGAACCAACGCGTGATTTTTGCGATAAAATTTTAGCTGGCTTTGGCGTTGAGACGACTTATTATCCACCAACAATTGGGGCAGATATTAAAGCGCTGATCAAAGACAACACCAAAGTGCTGTTTTTAGAGTCGCCAGGTTCTATCACCATGGAAATTCAAGATGTACCAGCCATGGTTGCAGTTGCCAATGAGCATGGGGTAATGACCATGCTTGATAACACCTATGGTAATGGCTTGCATTATCGCCCACTTGAACACGGGGTGGATATTAGTATTCAAGCGGCAACTAAATACATTGTGGGTCATTCGGACGTGATGATGGGGGTGGCAGTGGCCAATAAAAAATACTGGCCGACACTTCGAGAAAATTCATATTTACTTGGTCAATGTACGTCGGCTGATGACGCTTATTTAGCGTTAAGAGGCCTGCGCACTATGGCGGTACGTTTAAATCAGCATGAAAAAGCCGCGATCGAAGTCGCTACTTGGTTAGAGCAACATCCGTTGGTTGACCATATTCGTCACCCGGCATTTGCAACGTGTCCGGGTCATGAGTTTTTTAAGCGTGATTTTGATGGTAGTAATGGCTTGTTTTCTTTTGTTATGAAACAAGGTAACCAAAGCGCGATTGATGCTTTTTTAGATAGTTTAGAGCATTTTAAAATGGGCTTCTCGTGGGGCGGCTTCGAGAGTTTAGTGACTGCCAACTTAACTATGAAAGGTTTACGCTCAGCAACTGGTTGGACGCAAGGACCAGTGATCCGCTTACATATAGGCCTTGAAGATGTGGACGATTTGATTGCTGATTTAAGCCAAGCACTCGACATATACCAACAGAATTTGTAGCCTGCGGATCAATAAGACTACATTATTTGTTACAAAGCTCGTATTAATACGGGTTTTTTTTTGCTAGTAATTCAACACGTTTGCCCTTAGTGTAAGCTGTATATAGATTAATAAGGAATATCTGTGACGCAACTCCACCCTCAGCGATTATTAAAGATTGCCCAGTTTGAACTAGTGAGATTATTTTTGACCAAGCGCGGCTTACTTGCTGTTGCCGCATTTTCGATTTGTTGGTTATTGATTTTACGTTATCCGATAGGTCAAGCTGTCAGCTTAATTAGTTCGCCCCAAATAGCCGATTTAGCACAACAAGTGTTTGGCGCTATTGGGCTGAGTAAATTACTCGATTGGCCTGAAGCTGAATTAGCTATGTATTGGTTAATTGCATTGTATAGCTTTCCCAGCTTTTGCTTGTTTTTATGTAGCGACCAACTTGTTGGTGATAAACAACGAGGAACACTACGCTTTTTATCTCTTAGAGCTACCCGTAATGAAATGTTATTTGGCCGCTTTTTAGGACAGGTATTTATTTTAGCAGCATTACTACTTGTTACCTTGGTAGCTTCAGTTGCGGTTATGGTATTTAGAGATCCAGCATTATTAGTCAGTGGCATAAGTCGCAGCTTTATTTTGTTCTGTTATTTATTAATTGCTGTTTTGCCCTTTATAGCACTAATGACGTTGTTAAATACTTTTGCACGCTCAGCGCGTTTAACTGTAGTGCTTGCCGTATTATTTTTTGCTGGCGGAAATATTGTGGTCAGTATTTTAAGCTGGCAAATACCCGTTTTGGCAATGCTTGATTATGTTTTCCCTGGCGTACAACTTGATCAAATGGCAGGACAAAACGCAGGAATATTTAATAGCATTGGCATTCCGTTAATACAAACTACCGTGATGCTAGCGATTGCTCAGCGTATTTTTGCAAGGAGTTCTCTATGAGCACACTAATACACGCAACAGGTTTAACTAAGCAGTATGGTAATAAATTGGCCCTTGATCAGGTAAGTTTTGAGATACAGCAAGGCGCGCCAGTAGCACTGGTTGGGCCAAATGGTGCAGGCAAAACCACCTTGTTTAGTTTGTTATGCGGTTATATTTTACCAACAAAAGGCACGCTCAATATTATTGGACATAATCCAGGCAGTAGTGAATTGTTTGGCAAGCTCAGTGCGTTACCGCAAGATGCTCAACTTGATCCGCGCTTTAGTATCGCTCACCAACTGGCGTTTTATGGCCAGCTACAAGGGCTGTCAAATAAGCAAAGCCAAGCAGAAGCGATCCGCGTACTTGAGTTAGTCGGACTAGCTGACGTTGCTAAACAGCGTTCTGATGATTTATCACATGGAATGCGTAAACGTGTCACCATAGGTCAAGCGCTGATCGGGAAACCACAAATAGTCATGCTGGATGAAGCAACCGCTGGGCTTGATCCTATTCATGCTCGCGAAGTACGCGAAGTGGTTGCGAATCTTAGCAGTGAGGCTACCTTTATTTTAAGTTCGCATGATTTAACTGAACTAGAACGCTTATGTTCACATGTACTGCACCTTGATAAAGGTAAGCTCACAGAGCATCCAACGCACAGTGATAATAGCGAACTAGAGTCTGGATTTATTACATTGTTATTGAGCGAGCATTACCCGGATGTTGAAGAGAAAATACAAGCTTTAGCAGAAGTGTCTAAAGTGTATATGAGCCAAGCTAAAGAATATGTTATCGAGTACCAAAAAACGGCGACACCATTTGATATCACCATACTGCAACATTGTTATCAGCAAGGTTGGCGGTATCGCCAATTGGTAAACGGCCATACATTAGAAAATCAAATATTTAAACAGGAGCAAATATAATGGGTTTATTAAGTGGTTTAATGGGTAATGCCAGTGAAATTGATGACAATGATTTAGAAAAAGTATTGGCAAATACACTGATTGAAGGTGAACAAGTTGAAAAGGCCTATAAAGTGGTACGTGACATGTTTATTTTTACTAACAAACGTTTAATTTTGTTGGATAAGCAGGGGGTCACTGGCTCAAAAATAGAGATGATCAGTATTGCTTATTCAAAAATTACTAAGTTTAGTAAAGAAAGTGCAGGTCATTTTGATTTAGATGCTGAATTAAAAATTTGGGTTGGCTCTGATCCAACACCGATCAGCAAAGACTTTAAATCGGGTGATAATATCAATGATGTGTACCGGATAATCAGCCAGTACGCGCTTTGATCATAATTGAGCTTTTAAAACGGTAGCGATTAACATTCCTATTCGCTACCTTTTTTTTACACTTCCTTACATCCACTTACATTTTTATAATAAAATACAAGCACTTAGTTAAGTTTCAATTCAGTTTACTCGCGTTAGGATGTGCCCCGTCTTAACCAACCGGTTAAACGTTAAACCTTGTAGCAATAAAACAATGTAAAATAGGGAAATCTTTTTATGAAAAAATTAGCAGTTATTATTTCGAGTATTCTTCTTTCTAGTGCCGCGACTGCTGCGGATAACTATCAGTCAATCAGCCATTTAGGATATATGGATACCGATGGCAACGACACAGTGAGCGTTGATTCAAAATATTACTTCTCACCAAAAGCAACATTAGGTCCTTACGATCAATTTGAGTATATTAACAAGCAAACCAACGTATATGGTTCATACATTGATAATGACTTTAGCGATGTAACAACTATCGGTGGTGAGTACTTTGTTGAAAATTTTGTGGTAGGTGCTCAATATAGCAACCTTGATGTTGATTCTGTTTCAAGCAAAGACGTATTTAATGTATCAGCAGGTTACTTTTTTAATCCAAATTTATTATTAAAAGCGACATTCATTGACGTTGAAGATGGCGAAAATTCAGTAATATTTGATCTTGCTTATGATCATAAACTTAATAGCACAGATTACATCGGTTTCACTGTAACATCTGATGACGAGTTTGATTACCGCGCTGTGAACGCTAAATACTTCATGGATCTTAAGCAAGGTAACTACCTAACTGTTGAAGGTACTATTTCAGATACTGACGACAGTGGTAGTTCATGGGAATTAGGTTCTAATTACTACTTCACTAAAGCGACATCAGCGTTTGTTACATTTAATAAAAACGATGATTACACTTTTGGTGCTCAACATTTCTTCAACAAAAATGTTGGCTTAAAAGCGGGTTACGGCAATAACTGGGATGATTCTGGTTATGACGCTTACTTTGCAAATGTAAGCTTACAGTTCTAATCAAACTGTAATACTAGTACTGCAATACTAAAAAAGCCCGCTCAATTTAGCGGGCTTTTGCATTTTTGTTATTTAACTAAGTTTACTTACCAACCACATTGTCGGCCTTTATTTTGCTCATCAAGGTATTTTTGCAGTGGCGCAAAGTAATCAAGTAGGGCTGTTGCATCCATTTCAGGTTTACCTGTTACGGTGGCTAATGCTTCTTGCCAAGGGCGGCTTGAACCCATTTCTAGCATAGCATTGAGTTTTTCACCTGCTTCTTTAGAGTTGTATACTGAGCAGCGATGAATGGCTTCTTTGTTACCTGCTATTTCACATAAACTACGGTGGAAATCAAACTGTAAAATATGCGCTAAGAAGTAACGTGTATATGGTGTATTACCTGGCACATGATATTTTGCACCTGGATCAAAGTCAGCTTCGCTTCGTGTGATAGGTGCTTTTACACCTTGGTATTTTTCACGTAATTCCCACCATGCCTTATTGTAGTTTTCAGGGGTTACTGCACCTGAAAATACTTGCCAACGCCATTGGTCCACAAGTAAACCAAATGGAATAAACGCTACTTTATCTAGCGCCATTTTCATCAGTAAGCCAATGTCTTTCGATTCATCAGGCACTTGCTCTAATAAACCAATTTCTTTTAAGTAACCAGGTGTTACCGAAAGCGCAATAGTATCGCCAATGGCTTCGTGGAAACCGTCGTTAGCACTTTCTTGATAATAAAGCGGTTGGGTATTGTAAGCGCGTTGATAAAAGTTGTGACCTAACTCATGGTGAATAACTGAGAATTCTTCACCAGTACGTTGAATACACATTTTAATGCGTAAATCGTCTTTACTATCTATATTCCACGCTGAAGCATGGCACTGTACATCACGATCGGCAGGTTTAGTGAATAACGAACGTTGGTAAAAGGTGTCAGGTAAAGGTGCAAATCCCATTGAGGTGAAAAATTTTTCAGCGCCGCGTACCATTTTAAGTTCATTGTAGTTATGCTCGGCTAATAATGCGGTTACATCATAACCAGGATCGGCATTTTCAGGTGCGACTACATCATAAATGTTGCCCCACGATTGCGCCCACATATTACCTAATAAATGCGCTGGGATAGGTTGGTCTTGGGGTACTTTGTCTTCACCGTATTTTTCACCTAACTTGGCACGAACATGACAATGCAGCGAATCATATAATGGTTTTACTTGCCCCCAAATACGATCAAGTTCTTTGGCAAAATCATCTGCTGGCATATCATACTTACTACGCCACATTGCACCAGTGTCTGCATAACCAAGCTCTTTAGCGCCTTCATTGGTTAATACAACTTGTTGTTCATACAGTGGACGCATTGGTTTTGATACCTGGCGCCAACCTTGCCATAAATCAAGCAGTTCGTTGTAATCACGGCTGGTGGCCATTGTTGCAGTCATATCACCTAGGCTTAAACAGCTGCCATCGTCTTTACAATATTTACCTTTACCATATATACCGCCAAGTTCAGCCACAAGCTGTGATAGTTTTGCTGTTTTTTCTGCATCTTGTGGGGCAGGTAAAGTCAGTGCCAGTTTTAATTTGTCGAGTTTACGACGTGCGTCATAATCAAGTTTGAGAGAGTCAAACTGTGCAGCTTCGTTAGCAAGGCGAACCACCGCTTCGGTCATTTTACGATTTACTTCAGCTGATAGGGCTGATGTATCATGCGTTATAAAGTTAGCGTAAATCCATTCCGCGCGACTTGATTCTAGATATAAAGCACTGAGCTCTTGCTCTGTTGTATCTAAAAAGGCTTGCGCGTCTTTTGCAGTTACCGGCGCAGGGCTTGCAACTTGAGTTACTGTGTTAGTGGCTTCTTGGTTACAGCCGCTCAATGCTAATGTGCTGGCAACCATTATTGCGCTCAAACTGAGCTTAAAATGTGGAGTAGTCATGTTGGTCCTTATATTTGTTATTTATCGTGTAGGATGATAGCAGCGTCTATGTGTTAGGCAAAGTTTATCAATAACCGACTCTTAAGCTCAGGCCATGCGAGTTTATAGTGGCATTGTATTTATTAAAGGATCGGTCATAATTAAGCCAATCTGTTTTATTAATTAATAAGGATAGTTTCCATGTCAGTGTTTATTTTGTTACTGGTGTTGGTGATAGTTATTTTTGCGGTTAAAGATATCCGCTTAAATCTCGTCAGCCGCCCGACATTTAAAATGTTTAAAAAGGTATTACCGCCGCTTTCGCAAACTGAGCGTGAAGCGATGGAAGCGGGCGACGTGTGGTGGGATGGAGAACTATTTAGTGGCAATCCTGATTGGCAATTACTTCACAGCTACCCAAAGCCAGAGTTGAGCGAAAAAGAGCGAATATTTTTAGACAATGAAGTGGAAACACTGTTGGCGATGCTTGATGACTATCACATTGTGCAAAAAGATAAAGACTTGCCAAAAGAAGTATGGGATTACCTAAAGACCCAAGGTTTCTTTGCGCTGATCATTCCCGAGAAATTTGGCGGACGCCAGTTTTCAGCAATCGCAAACTCAACCATTGTAGCTAAAATCGCCACTAAAAGCTTAACAGCAGCAGTGACCGTGATGGTGCCCAACAGCTTAGGCCCTGGGGAATTACTATTACATTATGGTACAAAAGAGCAGCAAGAGCGCTGGTTACCTTCACTTGCGAAGGGGGATGATGTGCCGTGTTTTGCTCTAACAGGCCCTGAAGCCGGCTCTGATGCTGGCAGTATTCCTGACTCTGGCGTAGTGTGTAAGGGTGAGTTTGAAGGCCAAGAAGTTGTAGGCTTACGATTAAATTGGTCAAAACGCTATATTACGCTTGCACCCGTAGCAACGGTTCTTGGACTTGCTTTTAAAATGTATGATCCCGATGGATTACTTGGTAAACATAAAGAGCTAGGTATAACCTGTGCGCTGATCCCAACAGATCACCCTGGTGTGGAAACGGGTGAGCGCCATTATCCATTGAATATGGCGTTTATGAATGGCACAACCTACGGTAAAGATGTATTTATTCCTCTTGATTGGATCATTGGCGGTCAAAAAGGGGCAGGACGAGGTTGGCGGATGTTGGTTGAGTGCTTAAGTGCCGGGCGCGGTATTTCATTACCAGCATTGAGCAGTGCAACAGGGCATTTATGTGCCCGTATGACATCGGCCTATGCAATGGTACGTCAACAATTTGGTGTTTCTATCGGGCAGTTTGAAGGCGTGCAAGAGGCGCTGGCTCGCATTGGTGGACTAACCTATAGTCTTGAATCATGCCGCTTAATGACTGCCGGAGCCATTGATTTAAAATTAAGCCCATCAGTGGTGACTGCGATTGCCAAATATCATATGACAGAGATGGGCCGTACGGTAATGAATGATGCTATGGACATTCATTCAGGTAAGGGGATCCAAGTGGGGCCAAATAACTATTTAGCGCACGGTTATATGGGCATTCCAGTATCAATTACCGTTGAAGGGGCGAATATATTAACCCGTAATCTGATGATCTTCGGTCAAGGTGCAACTCGTTGCCACCCATTTGTACTCAAAGAAATGGAAGCCGCAGCAATGGAAGATGACGATCTCGCGTTAAAAGAATTTGATTCATTATTACTGCAGCATATTTTATTTGCCGCTACTAATGCGAGTATGGCTTTTATACATGGATTAACGCGAAGCTATTTTGCAAAATCGCCCGTTTGTGGTGAGACTGCTTCATATTATAAGCAATTAGGGCGTATGAGCCGAGGACTTGCCTTTAGCACTGATGTGGCAATGTTAGTACTTGGTGGTGAGCTTAAACGTAAAGAGATGATTTCAGCGCGTTTAGGGGATGTCTTAAGCCACTTATACTTAGCATCTTGTGTATTAAAACGTTTTGAAGACGAGGGGCGTCAACAAGCTGATCTTCCGTTCGTAAAATATGCGGTTGAATTGTCACTGTTTGAAATTGGCCAAGCATTTGACGGTTTTTTCAAAAACTTTTCAAACCCGGTTATTAACTTCATCCTAAAACGTATTGTATTTCCGCTTGGTAATCATTACCAGCGCCCAAGTGATGAACTTGCACAAACAATTTGTGAGCATATGACGCAACCAGGGGTATTTAGAAACCGCTTAACTCATTTATGTTATGTGGATGATAAAGCGGGTACTGGTGTGATGGAGAATGCATTTATAGCGATGCATGATACCAGCGCCGCCTTCAAACGATTGAAGAAATGGCAACGTGACGGCACACTTAACCGTAATGCTAATATAGCAACTGCAATCGACAGTGCGCTTGAAAAACAGTTAATAACTGATGAGCAAGGCGAAAAGCTACATGCTGCAAATAACCTACGCAAACAGGCTATTGCGGTAGATAATTATCAGCCAGGTGAACTGTAATAGCGAAAACTAACAAGCCTTGCTGCGAGCAAGGCTTCTTAAGCGGTCTAAATATTTAATATAAAGCGTTAGCGTGCAAATGGATCGGCATTTATTTTATCAACGTACCAATTGCCTTTTTTACGCACCATTTTTACGCTGCGCATATCATCAACTTTATTCCCATTGAAGTGGCCTGTGAAAATAAGGTTGATATTGGCTGTATCGCCATATTGTTCTCTTAAACTCATATTAGTCATATCAACTTCAATTACTACATCATCGTATTGCATGTTGACTAAATTGCGGGCAAATTGTTTTGAGGTGCCGTAAGAGTTCATGATCCGCGCCATTTTAGGTGTGGCCATAGTACTGGCTTTGTTTAGGTCGTTTTCGTTATAAAGCGTATCAAAAAATAGTGCTGCGCTATTTCCTGGAGTATTTTTTTCACCTTTTGGTGAATCTTCATTTCCACAGCCGCTCATTAGCAGTAAAAATGTAGCAGTGCAAAGAGTTATAAATGATTTCATTAGATAAATAGATTTATTAGTGATGATTTAGTGTGTGACGAAATGCGGCAGATGTAAAGTTTACGGTAAGAATTAGTGATGTGAATGCAATAAATAATAAAAAAGGATGCAGTTTGCATCCTTTTTCAAAAGCTATTTAAACTTATTGAACCAGCTCTTGCTCTGAAAACTCTTCAGCAAAAAGTGGGCTTGATAAATAACGCTCAGTTGCACTAGGTAAAATTACTACGACATTTTTACCTGCATTTTCAGGTAACTCCGCAATACGCTTTGCTGCAACAACCGCAGCGCCAGATGAAATACCAACTAATATACCTTCTTTTTTCATCAGCTCATGAGCCATTGCTATACATTCTTCATTAGACACTTGCTCTACACCATCGATCATTGATAGGTCTAAATTACCAGGAATAAAGCCTGCGCCAATACCTTGAATTTTATGTGGCCCAGGTTTAATTTCTTCACCCGCGAGTGTTTGGCTGATCACTGGCGAATTAGTTGGTTCAACAGCGATTGACTTTACATTAAGGCCTTTTTCAAGTTTCAAATAACGGCTGACACCAGTAATTGTACCTCCAGTACCCACACCAGCCACAAAGAAATCAACTTTTCCATCTAATGCATTAAAGATTTCTGGGCCTGTTGTTTCAAAGTGAATTTTAGGGTTTGCAGGGTTTTCGAATTGTTGTAATAAAATAAACTTTTCAGGGGCTGATGCTTGAATTTCCTTTGCCTTAGCGATCGCACCGTTCATACCTTTAGCACCATCTGTTAAGACTAAATTAGCACCTAATGCTTTTAGTAACTTACGACGTTCAAGACTCATGGTGTTTGGCATTGTAAGCGTAAGTTTGTATCCACGCGAGGCCGCAACAAACGCCAAAGCGATACCTGTGTTACCTGAAGTTGGTTCAATCAGCTCTTTATCTTTAGTCAGCTCACCTGATTTTTCAGCTTCCCAGATCATTGATGCACCAATACGGCATTTAATGCTAAAGCTAGGATTACGAGATTCTATTTTAGCAAAAACATTACCTGTCGTTACACGGTTTAGTTTTACTAACGGTGTGTTACCAATACTGAGTGAGTTATCTTCAAAAATAGTAGACATAATGTTCCCTTAGGTGCAATTTATTCAATCGTGACCGATTTTTATTGTAAATCGATCTGTAATAGTGACACTTTACTGCTGAATTAAAAAAACTAAAGTAAAGTTTGGCTATAAGATATATCTATTCGGCTTATAACTGAATGAAATAAAAACAGCGACAGCTTGTATGTATAGTTATTAAAACAAAAATACTATCAGGTATGCTGACATAGGATTATTAGGGATACAAATACTGACCAAAATTTATATGCGCTAGATCATAATGAATTGCCTAGTAGATATTATAATGAACAAATTAGACGGGCGTTTAACGCTAAAAGTGATTGTATTTTGTGCAAACAGGCTGTTGTTGAGCGGTTTTATGATACATATAATTAAAAACATGCTAAAACCTCACCCATCAAAATTTATGAAGTGATGACAATGACGTTAATCTTAAAATTAATTGCCGGTATATTGGCCGGTATTTTAGTGGGTTTATATGTTCCACTAACGGGAGTTGAACTCCTTTACACGGTAAAAGAAATAATTGGCCAACTGATCACTTTTACTATTCCACTAATTATTTTATTTTTTATAGCATCAGGTATTGCTGGTTTACCAAAAGGCTCAGGCCATCTGTTAGGTAAAACCGTTGGTTTCGCCTACGGTTCGACCATTATTGCAGGCACATTAGCAGTGATGGTTGTTAGTGCAATTATTCCGTTATTTGATGGCGGTTTAACCTTCGAAGCTGAAATAGCCACCGAAGTGGCAAGTTTTATTGATTTAGAGATCCCACCATTGATGGGGGTTATGACTGCGCTTGCGACAGCGTTTGTGTTTGGTATCGGTATGAGCCAATTAGAGCTAGAGACCTTGAAAAAAGTATCGGATCAGGGCCGCGATGTGATTGATGGTTTGCTAGCAAAAGTTATTATCCCAGCATTACCGTTTTATATTGCAGGTGTGTTTGCTGAGATGACAGTTGCAGGCACTGTTGTTGATACCTTACAAACGTTTGGTGTGGTGTTGATTGCTGCATTAATCATGCATTGGGTATGGTTGACTATTCTTTATATCGGTACGGGTATCTTATTAAAACGCAACCCAGTTGAATTAATTAAAAATATGCTCCCAGCTTACTTTACAGCCTTAGGCACTATGTCTAGTGCTGCGACTATTCCAGTGTCTTTACGCTCAAGCAAAGCAAATAATGTAAAAGAAGATGTTGCTAACTTTACTGTACCTTTGTGTGCGACTATTCATCTATCTGGCTCAACGATCACTATCGTAACTTGCGCGATGGCGGTGATGTTTTTATCACCAAACATGGATGTACCATCATTATTTGGGATGTTGCCGTTTATTATGATGCTAGGTGTGGTAATGATTGCCGCACCGGGTGCTCCGGGCGGAGCTGTCATGTCTGCGCTGGGTTTGTTAACCAGTATGCTCGGTTTCAATGAAGGTGCTGTGGCGTTAATGATAGCGCTTTATTTGGCTCAGGATAGTTTTGGTACAGCCTGTAATGTTACCGGTGATGGTGTAATTGCTTTGTGGGTTGACCGCTTCAGTGAAAAAACGCCATCTTAAATTAGTTATCTGAAACGATAATTGAGTTATCGTTTCAGATTTTCTGTGTTAGTGTGACCAATTAAATTGTCATATTGACGTGCTGTTAGGTTATATGAGGGTGTCCCATTGATTAATGTACTTTTAGTTGATGACCATGAGCTCGTACGAACGGGTATCAAACGTATTTTAGATGATGTTCGTGGGTTTAAAGTAATTGGTGAAGCTAAAACAGGTGAAGAAGCGGTACAATTTTGCCGTCAGCATTCTCCTGATATTGTGCTAATGGACATGAATATGCCAGGTATTGGCGGATTAGAAGCGACCAAGAAAATTTGTCGCTATTGCCCTGATGTGAAAATTATTGTACTAACAGTACATTGTGAAGACCCATTCCCAAGTAAAGTGATGCAAATTGGCGCTCATGGTTACTTAACCAAAGGGGCGGGCTCTGATGAAATGGTTAATGCAATTCGCGCAGTAAATGCAGGGCAACGCTATATTGCACCAGAAATAGCTCAACAAATTGCCCTTGCGCAAGTGACGGGTCGTACTGATGAAAGTCCATTTCAGAGTTTATCTGAACGTGAATTACAGATCATGTTAATGATCACTAAAGGTGAAAAAGTACAAGACATTGCCGAACGCCTTAATTTAAGTTCTAAAACAGTGAACAGCTATCGCTATAGAATGTTTGAAAAGCTGAATGTGGGTGGTGATGTTGAATTAACTCATTTGGCTATTCGTCATAAGATGATCGACATCGACAGCGCCCACTAGTGTTGCCCCATGGCAGAATTTGATCACGCCCATTTCTTAAAAACACTATCAAGCGAACCCGGCGTTTATCGGATGCTTGATAGTGATGATAAAGTTATTTATGTTGGTAAAGCTAAAAACCTTAAAAAACGTGTTAGTAGCTATTTTCGTAGCAATGTCACGGATGGCAAGACTCGCGCTTTAGTCAGTAACATTAGTGATATTGACATCACTTTAACCAATACTGAAACCGAAGCTTTACTGCTTGAAAATAACTTAATAAAAAAATATCAGCCACGTTACAATATTTTACTGCGTGATGATAAATCCTATCCGTATATTTTATTAACTGCTCACAAACATCCAAGACTTGCATTTCATCGCGGTAGCCGCAAAGTAAAAGGCGAGTATTTTGGGCCATTTCCAAGCGCTGGGGCTGTCTCTGAAAGTTTGCGGTTAATGCAGAAAATATTTCCTGTTCGTCAATGTGAAGATGCGTATTATCGCGTTCGCAGCCGACCTTGTTTGCAATTTCAGCTAAAACGTTGTTCTGCACCCTGCGTGAATGAAGTGAGTGACGATGAATACAATCAGCAAGTTGATTTTGTACGTAAATTTTTGACTGGCAAATCTCATGAAGTCATCGCAGCGTTGATCTCTAAAATGGAAGCTGCGAGCCACGCTTTACAATTTGAACTAGCGGCTAAAGTACGCGATCAAATAATGCTACTGCGTAAAATGCAAGAGCAACAATCGATATCAGGTAATTATGCCGAAATGGATGTTGTGGGTTTTGCTCATTTAAATGGCCTCAATGGCATTCATTTGTTGATGATCCGCGATCATAAAGTACTCGGTAGCAAAACGTACTTTCCAAAAGTACCGAAAGATTCACAGCCACAAGAAATACTGGCTTCATTTCTTGGGCAATATTATTTAGCGCCAGGTGCAACAGGGCGAATTGCTAAAGAAGTTATTTTGCCATTTGCACTTGATGAAATTGATGTACTCAGTGAAGCATTAAGCCAAGTGAGTGAACGCAAAGTAACTTTAAAAACAGTTACACGCGGTGAGCGTGCGCAATACTTGCAGCTCGCTAATAAGAATGCGCTTAATAGTATTACCGTGAAGCAAAGCACTCAGGATTCGATTAATAAGCGTTACGCACAACTTAAAGCGACGTTAGGGCTTGATGATATTAATCGTATGGAATGTTTTGATATCAGCCATACAATGGGAGAAAACACAGTTGCCAGTTGTGTGGTGTTTGATTCGCAAGGACCGAATAATAAAGAATATCGACGCTTTAATGTCACAGGGATCACCGGAGGTGATGATTATGCTGCAATGGAGTTTGCGTTAAACAAGCGTTACAACAAGTTGGTTGACGAAGATAAAATTCCTGATGTGATTTTTATCGACGGTGGTAAAGGACAACTTTCTCGTGCCGAGCAGTATTTTGCTAATTGGCCACATGCAAAAATGCCGCTGTTAGTCGGTGTGGCAAAAGGCACCAGTCGTAGGCCAGGCCTTGAAACACTATTAATTGATGGTGGTCGGAAAACAATCCCAATGGATTCAGATGCACCAGCACTACATTTGATCCAACATATTCGCGATGAATCACATCGCTTTGCTATTGCAGGGCACCGTAATAAGCGGCAAAAACAACGCACTCAATCACTATTAGAAGAAATAGGTGGTATCGGCTCGGTACGACGCCAAACTTTATTAAAATTTTTAGGGGGCATGCAGGGAGTAAAAGCTGCTAATATAGATCAATTAAAGCAAGTACCCGGGATCAGCTCTGACATGGCTGAGAAGATATTTAACCATTTGCATGACAAGGGCTAGCCCTTCGTGCGAATATAGAAAAAAAGACATCCCCAAGTAGTTATGTGGAATATTCCAAACACACTCACAACATTTAGACTTTTTCTTATCCCCATTTTTTTGGTGGTATTTTATCTGCCTTATTCATGGGCTTTCTTTGCTGCAGCTTTTATTTTCTGGCTTGCATCGATCACTGATATTCTTGATGGCTATCTAGCGCGCAAGCTTGAGCAGTCTACGCCATTTGGTGCATTTTTAGATCCTGTTGCTGACAAAGTGATGGTGTGTACAGCATTGGTTGCTTTAGCTAGTTATTATCAATCAATGTATATGACTATTCCTGCTTTAATCATAATAAGCAGAGAAATTGTTATCTCAGCACTTCGAGAATGGATGGCAGAGCAAGGCAAGCGTGGTAATGTAGCTGTATCAAATATGGGTAAATTTAAAACTGCTGCGCAAATGTTAGCTATTATTGGACTCATTTGGCAATACGATAGTTGGATGATGTACTTAAGTTATGGCTTACTTTACATTGCGACCTTCTTAACGGTTACTTCTATGCTGCAATATTTGATAGCAGCGTGGTCTGAATTGACTAAAAATTGACTCTAAACGTATAATAACGCACCGTTTTAGATAAAAAATAATCAAACAGTTCAAAACTAGCATTTTTTGTATTGACGCGTTTAATAATCTCTGTAGAATGCGTCCGTGTTGAGAGGGCATAGCCCCCTAGATAAACAAAGTGACACTGGTTAAGTTGCTATAATGTTTTACCGCGACAAGGTTGCGATGAAACATATTAATACTTACATGCGTTATGCGGCACTAGCTCAGTTGGTAGAGCGCGACCTTGCCAAGGTCGAGGTCACGAGTTCGAGCCTCGTGTGCCGCTCCAGTTTATCAAAGGTTACCCAGTATTGAGGCGGAATGGCAGAGTGGCCATGCACCGGATTGCAAATCCGTTTACCCCGGTTCGACTCCGGGTTCCGCCTCCAATCAACACTCCACACGCTTTAATTAGCAAACTCGATGCCCGAGTGGTGGAATTGGTAGACACAAGGGATTTAAAATCCCTCGACTAACAAGTCGTGCCGGTTCAAGTCCGGCCTCGGGCACCACTTTGTGGTTTAGTTGCATATACCAAATGTAACTTTTAAAAATGTAGTAATTAGAATTAATATGATGCGGCACTAGCTCAGTTGGTAGAGCGCGACCTTGCCAAGGTCGAGGTCACGAGTTCGAGCCTCGTGTGCCGCTCCATATTAGTTTTATCCACTTGCTTTAAATAGCAAACTCGATGCCCGAGTGGTGGAATTGGTAGACACAAGGGATTTAAAATCCCTCGACTAACAAGTCGTGCCGGTTCAAGTCCGGCCTCGGGCACCACTTTAAATTACTCAACCAAGGTAATTTAAGGGCGATAAAAAATATTTCTTAGAAAGAATTATATCTAATTATGCGGCACTAGCTCAGTTGCCAGAACGTTTACCGCGACATAGTCGCGCACCAACGTACAAATTACTGACAAAGTTTTATGCGGCACTAGCTCAGTTGGTAGAGCGCGACCTTGCCAAGGTCGAGGTCACGAGTTCGAGCCTCGTGTGCCGCTCCAAATTATTTGTTACATTTAGGCGGAATGGCAGAGTGGCCATGCACCGGATTGCAAATCCGTTTACCCCGGTTCGACTCCGGGTTCCGCCTCCAAATAATTACTCCACACGCTTTAATTAGCAAACTCGATGCCCGAGTGGTGGAATTGGTAGACACAAGGGATTTAAAATCCCTCGACTAACAAGTCGTGCCGGTTCAAGTCCGGCCTCGGGCACCACTTTATCTTCACTATTACTTCATTTATACCTACAGCGTAAAAAAACATACCCAAAATTGCTTATCTATCTATTAAATTAAACTTTCACCTTATAGCTTTTGTATGCGTTTAACTTTTATCCATAGCGCGTACGGACAATCTTAATACCAAAATATACGCAAATCACTTTGTTGATTGATGCCAGAGAAATTAGCTTAACTAACACTAATACCAATCTGCATAAAGATTAAGTAAATTTGATCCAATCTCTAGAGCATATAATTTTAACCGTATCAGGGACGGAGATGAATTTATTCCACGCTTGCGAAACCTGTTCGACTATTTCTTCATAACCACTAAATACACGATTAGATAGACAGTGTTGTCGTATCCAACTCAATTGTTAAGGTAGTTTGAAATCCATTTTTGACACTGCCGCGTGCTGTATTTGGCCGCTTAGCAATATTCGTTCTGTTTCCACCCTCAAAGAATAATGAAACAGCAAGCAGGCGTATGCGTTTTCTTGCATTAGGCTCTTTACGTGATAAAACTAAAAGTTGTTTGGATTCTTTTAAGTTCAATTCAGTAAAAGTAGATAAGTATCTGTGCGCTAATTAGATCACATAATTTGGCAGATTGGTATAAAAAGCAGCAGGCTTTACTTTTGTGGTGACGCTTGATAAATGGCCAATGCTGAGAACAGTAAAGCGTCACTATGCCAATTGCAGCCGCATGCATACCCAATAGATTCAGAGCAACACTCCTGTGTGGCGCTTCGCTGAAGCATTGTTGAAGCTGTAGCCAGATTTATAAAGCACTCAATAAGGGCCGCGCTTTAGCGATGAATATATTAGACGCTTGTGATAGCAAATCTGAATAACTACTAAGGCATTATTATTTTGATCAAAAAAGGGAGCACATAGGCTCCCTCTTTGATTGTAAATAAGCTTATTTACTTTTTATGCCAAATCCCTTTCGGGATGGTTTGATCAAGCTGAGTATTTTTGGTTGGATCAAATGTTGGTAATTTGCCAGCTTTGCGCTGTGTGGTGTAGTCGTTCGCAAGCCAGATCACCACGCCTGATAACATAAACAGTGCAATAACATTCACGATTGCCATGAGGCCCATCGAAATATCAGCTAAGGTCCAGATCAACCCCAGTTCACTCACAGAGCCAAACATCACCATACCTAATACTATAAGTCTAAAGATCAACATACCATGCTCATGATTATGCTCTAAGAATAATAGATTAGTTTCTGCGTATGAATAGTTAGCAACAATTGAGGTAAAAGCAAAGAATAATATAGCAATCGCAACAAAGATTGTGCCCCAGCTTCCAACATGTTCTTCAAGAGCAGCCTGAGTTAATGCAATACCAGTTACACCTGAGTCAGCTACTAATTGATCAGAGAGCAAAATCAGCGCGGCCGTTGCACTACATATAACAACCGTATCAATAAATACACCAAGCATTTGCACATAACCTTGTGAGGCAGGGTGGGGCGGATTTGGCGTCGCAGTCGCTGCCGCATTTGCTGCGCTACCCATACCTGCTTCATTTGAGAATAAGCCGCGCTTTATTCCTTGGATCATTGCTTGCATAACGCCATAACCAATCGCACCGGCACCCGCTTGCTCAATTCCAAAGGCACTATTAATAATACGCATAAATACAGTCGGTAATTGCTCTGCATTAATAGCGCACACATATAAAGCTACAAGTAAGTAAGCTAATGCCATAAATGGTACAACCAACTCTGCAAAGCGAGAAATAGTTTTCAGGCCACCAAATATAATAATGCCAGAGCCAACGACTAGTACTAAACCAACAACATAGTTTGGAATATCAAAAGCGACTTTAAATGCAGCGGCTATAGAGTTAGATTGCACTGCATTGAATACTAGGCCAAATGCCAATATCAAACAGAGTGAGAAAACCACCCCCATCCAACGTTTACCCAAACCATATTCCATATAATAAGCAGGGCCTCCTCTGAAATTACCATGTTCATCACGAATCTTATAAGCTTGAGCCAAAGTACTTTCTGCAAAACTCGTTGCCATACCTATTAAGGCAATTAGCCACATCCAGAAAATAGCCCCAGCACCACCTAAATACAGTGCAACAGCAACACCAGCCATATTTCCGGTACCAACACGTGCGGCTAAGGAAGTACAAAAAGCTTGAAAAGATGAAATACCGTTTTTATCACACTGACGAGAATTGAACATGACTTTAATCATGTGGGGGAATTGAACAAATTGAATAAACTTGAGTTTAATAGTAAAAAAGAGTCCTGCCGCTATTAATAGGTAGACGAGAATATGACCCCAAAGCAGCCCACTAATACTATTTATTATATCTATCATGTTATATGCCTAATGAACGAGTTTAAAAAACAGCGGGCAACTTACCATAAGCAAAGCAGATAGTTTAGTGAAACGATGAAAAAAACGAGGTTATCCACAGGTTTCTGTGGGTAAGGTGTAAGTTTCTTTTGGGTATCTTGAGGGTATGAAATAAATGCGAATTTAATGATAAAAACGCTTGCGTAAAATTCGCCGCGCCCTATAATGCGACCCCACTGAGACGGCAGACAGCAACGCTTAGCGAGGCAAGAGTTAATCAGTTAGTCTAGTAAAACTTAAGTTTAGATTTTTAAGAAAGTTTAAAATTAAGTGTTGACAAAAA
>NZ_JACJEQ010000029.1:0-50122 GCF_014164125.1 Pseudoalteromonas sp. SG44-8
AAACGGTTGAATCTGACAATGAACACTAACAAAACAATAAACATCATTCGCTTCGCTCATTGGGAAAAAGCCTCGCTGCAACTTCGTTGCAAAGCGCTCGGTTTTTCCCGTTATTGTAAGCGTTATGTTTCTAATCCAAGGTTGGTAAAATTGATTCAAAATGGATATACCAGAATAGCATTTTATGCACTGATCGTAGCCAGCATACTGAGTGTTTTAGTTAGCTCAAGTTTGTTAGCACTACTTCCCGACGCAGAAGGAGTTACTTTATTATTAGTGTTGCTTACGCCTCTTCTCATTTTCATAAACTTGTTTGTCGCATACAAAATTCGACAAGGTAAGGTGTCATTTATTAAACTGGCTTTTTGGCTCTATGTAATACAAATAGTAGGCTTTGATATTGGTGGTTGGGCATTCTCCTTATTATTGGGTTTTACATTCCATCTCTCTTGGGCAATAGGGGAATCTTCCATCACGATTAATTTCTTTGCTATTTTGATGTCGGTGTTATTATTTAAAGCAATGAAAAGCGTAAACGAAACCTAATCGGGTAGCCGGAGGTCTCTAACCTCCAGCCCCCACACCACCCATCATGCACTTTTTATTAACAGGAAGTGCATGATGGGTGTGTCATCTCCCGTAATGAATATTGATGCAAATATCTCTCAATGACACTAAACCTTGTGAATCTAAGTGATTGCCTAGCGCAATGTTAATTCCTTTTGTTTTTGAGCTTCGACAAGGGCCTTCGCTTCCAAGCGCCTACTTTTGGTACTGGTGATATCACACTGTTTGCTAACACCCAATTTCATTAAACTGCGTACTTTAGTGCGTGTTATACCTTAAAAGAGCGCCATTGCCGCCAGTAACACATTCTTATCCTACGGCGGTTCCAGTGATCTAAATCCACCGTTAGCTAATTAAAATGAAGGTCAAAATAGACAGCCCAATGGCGCGACGACAGCTTTTTATTGAAGGAATGACAAAAGATTAGGATGTGTTGAGCCCGCATACCTTTAAGTAAAAAGCGCAATATTACAATTAACAAGGCATGAACAAATTGACCTTACGCGGTCAAACGAAAGTGAATGCCTCTCTTCACACTGCGGCAACTGTATTGCTTAGTTCATAATATAGAAAAGCTGCAAAACACGATGCATTAATAAAGGTAAGCTGCTACCTCTCCAAATAAGCCACTAAACACCTGTCATACCTTCCAAAACGCTAATTAAAGCAACAGCAAATCCTTTTTTATATTTTACGTATCATCAAAGTAACTAATTGAATCAAAATAGGAACTCGGCTATGGTTAATGCATCAATAAAAATAAATTAAAAACGAGTTATTCTTTAGGCTCGTTATACACCTAAGGAAAGTTTGGCATGAAGCTAACCATTATTTCACTAATCACTTTATTTTTACTAGGCTGCGCTGCGGCAGGAGTTCCATATACAAGTGACCCTATGACGAAGCTAAATTACGCATATCAACTAATGGGAACTCAGGGACGAGGATTAGCAGCTGAAAAACTTGGATTAGAGGCACTTGCTGAACTTGAAAAATCAAAAAATATTTATGGTGTTGCTGAGGCTCATACCTTTCTAGGTTTGTTTTATAAGAATAGCAGTTACCGCGAACACAAAGACTTTTACATAAAACACAATGAATACGATCCAACAGCTTCAAAATCAATTAAACATTTTGAGTTAGCTGCTAAAGCATTTGAAGAAGACGGAGATTACTGGGGTGTGTCAAAGGCTTTGTTTTCTATGGGTAATGCATACGGTACAGATAATGATTATGTTAATGGTTGCAAAAAATACCAAGAGTCTTTATCTGTATACAACAGCGATAAAAATGTGTTAAGGGGGCGAACTCACCCGCACAACCCAGTATTTAAGTCATTTGATGCAATGATTGAGGCTTTCATTGCGAAGCATTGTGAAAGCGGTGTATAAAGTTATTCTACAGCCTCGTTATAACTACTCGTAAGCTCGGTTGTAGTTTCGATATCACGGAGAGATGAAATTAATAAACTAATCACAAAAGAACACAAGCTACTGGTGGTTTTGTGTATATCAATACTCCTTGCAATTTTGGCTGTTAAATGGGCAAATGAAGATAGTCCAATTTATAGGCCATTAATTCAGGATATGCGTTTGGTTGACTCAGTTAAAATCGCAGATGTATTGGAGCAAGAGCGTATTCACTACTATGCAGATGTTAAAAACCATATGCTTTACGTCAACCAAGAACAATCAGAATTAGCTCGTGTATCGTTGGTTAAAATTGGTATTGTTATTGAATATCCCGAAGTTACTAAGCACTCTGATTTGAATAAAGCTTATGATGAATTCATCAAACAAAAGAAACTAGAAGAAGAAACTGGAAAAATATGGCAAAAACCTTGGTTCTTTAAACTAGTCAAATTGATTATGGGTGCACTGGTAATCATAGTTCTAATTCTTGCTGTTGTTCGCCCTGCTCTCGCAGCAATAATCAATGACAAAGATGAAAAGTAATTATATGATCGTGAGTCGTAGGTCTCTAACCTCCAGTCCCCACACCACCCATGATGCACTTTTTATTAACAGAAAGTGCAATTGGCGGGTCATATCCCGTAATGAATATGTATCCAAATATTTCTCAATGATACTAAACCTTGTGAATCTAAGTCATTGCCTAGCGCAATGTTAATTCCTTTTGTTTTCGATATAGCTAACAACACCTAGTTTACTCAATGTTCCAAGGTAACAGCGGCTCAAGGTTATTAGGCTGCTCAGTAAGGTGCCCAAGCAAGTAGAAATATAGTGCAAAAAACTGGACTAACATTGGCACTAAACGATAGCTGAGGCGAAAGCTAAGAACCTTAATTAATTATTTATGAGCAACTGTTTAAAAAATCAATAACGTCCTCTTTTAAGTCACAATACTCATCATCATTCAAATGCAGTACATCTAAGACTTTTGATTCTATAATACCCCACTGTGGTATAGGCGAGCCTCGTCTGACCATAGTCACTAAGTTTTCAGACATTTTCAAAATAGCAAAGCAGATTTGTTCATCTGTATCTGTCACCTCAGCAAGAATAGCTGCATTGTGGTGGTTGAGGATTAACTGACATATCTCTTTTGGTAAATGCCAACTATTAGCAAAATAATAGCCAACAACTGCATGGTTTGTTTTATATAAACGCTCTTCAATCTCAATAATAGTTTCTTTGTCTGTTTGATTAGCACAGTGTAAAGCGGTTAAATAATTATCATATTTTATTGCCATAGGAGGCACACCGCAATCATGAAAAAGCCCAAGCGTATACAAGGGCTCTATGGCTATCTGTTTTTTAAGACGCTGACCTATCATCATGTTTACATTAGCAATCTCGGTTGAAGTATCCCAAAATCTTTCTAAACTAATACAGCTGTTATCGGTTGCAAACATTTCTTTTAATTTCAAGCCCTGTGCAAGCGCATTGACTCCGTCCCAACCAAGAAACATCACGGCTTGTTTTATATCAGCAACAGTACGAGATAAGCCATAAGCAGGAGAATTTATTATTTTTAGTATTGCTGATGAAATTGCTAAATCTTTTACCACTACCTTAGCGGCATCAGCAATAGGCGCATCGCCAGTTGCTATTAAATTTTGTAACTCAGTTAATATTTCAGGTTTAGGAGGAATAATAAAATTTCTATTTATATCTTTCAGTATCTGTTCGTTTATCTCAATCATGTATGTTTGATCCCTGAAGGTGCTTATCATTATAAGAACAAATAGATAATTAATAGTAGAAGTTCATCGCAACTATGACAACTAAAATAGGAAGCGCTAAATGAATTACAGCCCAATTCGTTAAGCTATTACTGATAAACAAAAAAGCACTGTATGTACATACAGCGCCATTTAAAATGCTACTTTATTAACCAATTAAGTTATAAAACAAAAACGGCAAGCCGAGGCTTGCCGTTTTATTACACTTAAAAAAGGTTTACTTACAAACGAATACCGCCGTCAATCTCAACCACGCGACCGGTGAAGAAGTCGTTTTCGATAATATACTGCGCGGTGTGCGCAATTTCATCCGCTTCACCAAAGCGCCCTACGGGTGTTACTGCTAGCATACGCTGCTTGGCTTCTGGTTTCATAGCATCAGTCATATTAGTACGAATAACGCCTGGTGCAATGGCACCTACACGAATACCAAAACGGCCAAGCTCTTTTGCCCAACCTGTAGTCATCGCTACCACACCCGCTTTCGACGCAGCGTAGTTAGTTTGACCAATGTTACCTGCACGAGCAACACTCGACATATTAACTATCACGCCACCTTTACCCGATTCAATCATATGACATGCAGCTTCACGCCCCGCTAAAAACACGCCGGTTAAGTTTACATCAATCACTGACTTAAATTGATCAAGCGCCATTTTTGCAACCACTTTGCCTTCTTTAGCTTTGATAAACATACCATCGCGTAAAATACCGGCATTATTTATCAATACACCAATATGACCAAAATCTGTATTGATGGTATTAAATGTATTTACCACCGCATCTTCATCAGTCACATTGGCAACATAGGCTTTTACAGTTACACCATGTTGGCTAAGCTCAGCAACTGCATCATCTAACAACGCTTGTTGCATATCAATTAACGCAATATTAGCACCAAGCGACGCAAGTTTATGCGCCATTGCAAATCCTAAGCCTTGTGCGCCACCGGTGATCACCACGGTATTATTTTTAATTTCCACCTGTTACTCCTTCGAGAATAATTTAAATATGGCGCTAAAGTCTTCGCTGCCCGCACCTTGGTGTTGCAACATGGTATAAAGGTTTTTAGCCATTGACCCCATCGGGGTTACTGAATTACTTTGCTGCGCGGCTTCCATCGCAAGACCTAGGTCTTTAGCCATTAAATCAACCATAAAGCCTGGTTTATAATCATTACTAGCCGGGGCTGTGTCCATCACACCTGGGCAAGGATTGTAAAGCTCAAGAGTCCAGTTACGACCAGAGCTGGCGGTCATAATGTCGCTCAGCACTTTTGCGTCAAGGCCATTATTTATACCCATTTGAATTGCTTCACTGGTTCCCGCCATAAGAATACTCAATAGCATGTTATTACAAATTTTTGCGACTTGTCCTGCGCCAATATCACCTGCATGAAAGATATTTTTACCCATATCAGCAAGCACCGGCTGGGCCTTAGCAAATTGCTCATCGCCACCACCGACGATAAAGGTCAGTGTACCTGCCGTTGCACCGGCAACACCACCGGATACCGGCGCGTCAACAAAGTCGATACCATGTTCACTAAGCTCAGCGCCTACGTCGCGTGCTGATGCTGCATCAATCGTTGAACAATCAATTACTAACGTTGACTTTGCTAAAATATGTACAAGTCCGGTATCACCTAAATAAAGTGACTTAACGTGCTTACTGGCCGGTAGCATGCTGATCAATACATCAACATCCGTTGCACAATGTTTAGCATCATCCGCGGCGATCGCGCCATTTTCAGCAAGTAGATTTACGACCGTTCGGTTTAAATCAAACACCTTAACCTGATGACCCGCTTTAACTAAGTTGGCAGCCATTGGGCCACCCATGTTACCTAAACCAATAAAACCAATAGAAAGTGACATAACATTATCCTTGTGTAAGTTGTTTTAGTGGATGTGAGTCGTGATCCCAACGTTGAACAAAAAAACTCTCGACTAATTCATCTGGGATCTGTTCAAGCGTTTTAAACTGCCAATTAGGCGCGCCGTCTTTATCAATCAGTAACGCACGAATACCTTCTTGAAACTCGCCGACTTCACCACAGCGAACCGACATACCCAGTTCCATTTGAAAACATTCGCCTAAACTTTTACCTTTTGAACTGGCAAGTTGACGCTCAACTAAGGCGCAACTGAGCGGGCAACCATGCTTTAATGCTTTTTGCGCTCGGGTAAGCCACGTATCGTCAGTTTCTAGATTTAAGATATAATTTACTTTATCGCGTAGATCAGTAAGCTCACCCAATTTTTGAATGGTGGCTAAATGCGCCTTTACATTGCCTTTTGGCATACGCCCAGAAACATTATCAAGTTCGGTAAGTAAGCTGGTCAGCTTCTCGTGATTCAATGAAGCCGTTTTACCCCACTTAATGCTGCACAATTGCTCAATCAGAGTGTCGTATTTATCCGCTTTGAGGTAGTGATCAGCTAATGCCACATACATTGCATCGTCACAATTAATAGACGCTGCAGTTAACCCCAAAAATAAGCCGACATGTTCAGGCATTTTATGTAGAAAATAACTGCCGCCTACATCTGGGTATAAACCAATTGTTAGCTCAGGCATAGCTATACGTGAGTTCTCAGTTACCACACGATGACTTGCACCCGCCATTAAGCCTAAACCGCCGCCCATCACAATACCATTACCCCAAACAAGGATCGGTTTATCATAACAATGAATGAGGTGGTCAAGGCGATATTCGTGAGCAAAGTAATCTTCTATTAGATTTGCCGGTTCACCACTGTTCATAGCATTATGCAGGCTGACTACATCACCACCGGCACAAAATGCTTTATCCCCTGCCCCTTTAAGTATCACCATCGCAACATTACTGTCAGCCGCCCATGCGTTAAGTTGCGGCGCTAATAATTTGATCATCTCAAAATTAAGTGCATTTAACGATTTAGGGGAGTTGAGCGTGGCAAAACCAATGAGTGAACCGTTTGCAGCGCTCGCAGTTTCAAACACCACGAGCGCATCTGGTGAATTTAATTGCGTTAACTCAATCATTAGCCATTCACCCAATTTGCTTTGCGTTTTTCTAGGAAGGCATTCACCCCTTCTTGTTGATCTTGTGTATCAAACAAACCAACAAATAACTCACGTTCAAGCGGTAATACATGCGCCATTGGCTGAGTGCGGCCCTTTTGGATCAGGGTTTTACAGGCACTAACAGCAACAGGACTTTGATCTGCCACTTGAGTAGCTAATTTAAGTGCCACTGCAAGACTTTCGCCTTGTGGTACCACTTCTTCAACTAAGCCGATTTGAAGGGCTTTATCTGCTTTTAGACGCTCACCACATAAGATCATACGTTTAGCCCAGCCTTCACCAACTAACCATGCTAGGTTTTGCGTGCCACCCGCACACGGTAGTAAACCTACTTTGGCTTCTGGTAGTGCCATTTGTGCTTGCTCTTCTGCAATGCGAATATCACATGCTAACGCTACTTCTAGACCACCACCCATGGCATAGCCATTGATCGCGGCAATGGATACACCTCGAAATGCAGTTAATGCTTCAAATGCGTCACCAAATACTTGCGACATAGTCGCTGCTACGCCTTTATCGCCACCAGCAAATACATTTAAATCAGCACCAGCACTGAAGAACTTTTCACCTTCACCGGTGATCACTAAGGAGTAAACATTTTTATTGTCATTGAGCTCATTTACCATATTTTTTAAGGCAATTAACGTGTCTTTAGTCCAGGTATTCGCTGGCGGATTAGACATGGTTAAAATCGCTACGTGACCTTCAATGGTTAATTCAATACTTGGGTTTGACATTTCGCGATCCTTATAAAATATCGGCTGCTGATTCAGCTAAAATACGGCGTGCAATAATCACCCGCATGATCTCGTTAGTACCTTCAAGAATTTGATGAACGCGCACATCACGAACGTGGCGCTCCAGTGGGTATTCTTTGATATAACCATAACCACCATGAATTTGTAGTGCGTCATTACAAACAGTAAAACCGACATCAGTGGCAAAACGCTTTGCCATGGCGCAATAAGTGGTTTTTTCGCTGTCATTATTATCAAGTTTAAAAGCCGCTAAACGCACCATTTGACGCGCCGCAACAAGCTCGGTATTCATATCGGCAATTTTAAATTGCAGCGCTTGAAAAGCAGCCAACGGTTTACCAAATTGTGTGCGTTCTTTTAAGTATTCACGGGCTGTTTCAAGTGCCGCTTGGGCAGTGCCAATTGAACAAGTTGCAATATTAATACGCCCGCCATCAAGGCCTTGCATTGCAAACTTAAAGCCTTGACCTTCTTGACCTAATAAATTATGAGCAGGTATGCGTACATCTTCAAAACTAATTAGTCGTGTTGGCTGCGCATTCCAGCCCATTTTTTCTTCTGCTTTACCGTATTCAACGCCTTTGGCATCAGCCGGTACTACAAACGCAGAAATACCCGCCGCTCCTTCACCGCCAGTACGCGCCATAACTACTAACACTTCGGTCTCGCCTGCGCCTGAGATAAACATTTTTGAGCCATTGATCACGTAATCATCGCCATCACGAACCGCTTTTGTTTTCAATGAGGCTGCATCGGAGCCTGAACCAGGCTCTGTTAAACAATAAGAAGCTAGTAGCTCACCCATAACAAGTTGATCACAATATTGAGCTTTTGTTTGCTCAGTACCAAAACTTGCAATCATCCAGGTCGCCATATTGTGAATGGTCAACATTGCGGTTGTAGCTGTACAACCCATCGCCAACTGTTCAAAAATAATACTTGAATCTAAGCGCGACAGGCCTAAACCGCCTGCTTCCTCTGGCGTATACAAACCACAGAAACCCAGTTCACCTGCAGCTTTAATGGTATCTTTTGGAAAAATATGTTCGCGGTCCCATTTTGCTGCATAAGGAGCCAGTGCTGATTCTGCGAATTGACGAGCTGTTTGAGCAAATGCTTGCTGATCTTCAGTTAAATTAAAGTCCATTGGAGACCTCTTGTTTATAATTGCGTTGTCAAATTAGATATTCGTGAAGAGCAACGAAGGCAATATTGTGTGTGAAATAGCCTTCGTGCCCCTCTTTTTTATTATGTGGAGTAAGTTAAATTAGTTATTTAAGATTAATGCTCATGTTTGGACCAGAGGCAATCTCGTCTTCAAACCAACGTGAAGTAATTGTTTTGGTCTCAGTATAAAAACGAATACCTTGCTTACCGTACGTATGCGTATCGCCATAGAATGAACCTTTCCAACCGGTGAACGAAAAGAATGGCAGTGGCACAGGAATTGGTACGTTAATACCCACTTGACCAACTTCAATCTCATGTTGGAACTTACGCGCAACCGCACCACTTGAGGTGAATAACGACGTGCCATTACCAAATGGAGAATCATTTATAAGCGCGATTGCTTCATCAAGCGAATCAACAAACATACACGCCAGTACTGGGCCAAAAATTTCTTCTTTGTATAGATCCATCTCAGTGGTGACGTCAGTAAATAAGGTAGGTCCTACCCAGTTACCTTTTTCATAGCCTGCAACAGTAAAATCAGAGCCATCAATTAAACACGTTGCACCTTGCTCTTTACCTTGTGCAATCAGTGACAAAATACGCGCTTTGGCTGCGGTCGATGTTTGCGGACCATAGGCTGCATCTTTGTCATCCCACACACCCGGGCGCACATTGGCAAAACCGGCTTTGATGTCTTCAACCCAGTCTTTCGCTTGGCCAACAAACACCGCCACTGAAATACCCATACAACGCTGACCCGCAGCACCAACAGAGGCACCAACAAGGTTATTAACTACATGTGAGCGACTTGCATCAGGCATTATCACCATGTGGTTTTTAGCACCGACACAGGCTTGTACACGTTTTAAATTAGCAGTGCCTTTAGAGTAAATGTATTCACCTACGCCACACGAGCCAACAAACGAAATTGCACGTACTGCGGGATCTTCTAATAAGCGGTCAACTTGTACTTTAGTGCCATGAACAACTTGTAATACACCTGCTGGTGCGCCGGCTTCAATGAACAGTTCAGCGAGTCGCATTGGCGTCAGCGGATCTTGCTCAGAAGGTTTTAAAATAAAGGTGTTACCACAGACAATCGCCAGTGGGAACATCCATAGTGGGATCATCGCTGGGAAGTTAAACGGCGTAATACCCGCGCACACACCCAGTGGTTGCATGTATGAGTAAGTATCGATTTTACGGGCCACGTTTTCCATGGTTTCGCCCATCATTAAAGATGGCGCATTAGCTGCTTGCTCAACCACTTCAATACCACGCCAAACATCGCCTTTGGCATCTTCAAAGGTTTTGCCTAATTCATGGCAAATAATGGTGGCTAGTTCATCGTGGTGCTCTTTTAAAAGTGCTGCATACTTCATCATAATGCGCGCACGTTCAGTAATTGGCACATCTTTCCAGCTTTTGAAGGTGTCTTTGGCTGATGCGATAGCCGCATCCATTTCAGCGTCGGTAGCACACGGTACTTGTGCTAACACTTCTTGGTTTGCTGGATTAATAACGTCAATCAGTTGATCTGATGTTGATTGAACAAATTCGCCGTTGATCAGTAATGGTACTTGGTGCATAACGCACTCCTCCCCAGAGGGTAATAAATTAAGCCGCAGTAGTTATTGTTAAAAGAGCCTACGGCTGTAAGAGTTTAAATTTAACTAATTTATAGTGCTTCAACCGCCAGTGCGACCGCCTCGCCACCGCCAATACATAAAGACGCTACGCCTTTTTTCAGGCCACGATTTTTAAGAGCATGGATAAGTGTCACTAAAATACGTGCGCCGCTAGCACCAATTGGGTGGCCAAGTGCACAAGCACCACCATTAACATTCACTTTGCTGGCATCAAGTTTTAATTCATTAATCGCCAACATTGTTACCATGGCGAATGCTTCGTTAATTTCCCATAAGTCAACGTCGTCAGTTGTCCAGCCTGCTTTTGCAAGCAAAGTATTCATTGCGCCAACAGGAGCAAGAGTAAACTCACTTGGTTTTTGAGAATGGGTACTGTGCGCAACAATACGACACAGTGGCGTCAGCCCTTGTGCTTTGGCGTGCGATTCACTCATTAAAATAAGGGCTGCGCCACCGTCTGAAATTGACGATGAATTAGCAGCAGTGATGGTGCCGTCTTTTTTAAACGCAGCACGCAAACCGGGAATTTTTTCTGGGCGTGCATTACCTGGTTGCTCGTCAATGCTGATGGTTACATCGCCCTTGCGAGAGCTAATAGTGTGCGGCGCAATTTCATTTACAAAATCGCCATTTGCAATCGCAGCATTTGCTTTGGTCAGTGAATTAAGTGCAAATTCATCCATTTGCTCGCGGCCAATACCGTATTCATCAGCCGTATTTTGAGCAAAACAGCCCATCGCTTTATTATCGTATGCGTCTTCTAGGCCATCACTCATCATGTGATCTTTAATTTCGCCATGGCCCATCCGCATACCGCCACGCGCTTTAGGAATAAAGTATGGCGAGTTGGTCATGCTTTCCATGCCACCTGCAACCGCGCTGTTAATTGAACCGGCTTTAATTAAATCATGTGCAAGCATGGCGGCCTTTAAACCTGAACCACATACTTTGTTGATGGTCGTAGCGCCAGTACTGCGCGCAAGACCTGCTTTTAACATTGCTTGACGTGCTGGCGCTTGACCTAAACCTGCCGGTAATACACAGCCCATGATCACTTCATCAATAGCTGTATCGCTTAATCCGGTGTCAGCAAGCGCACTGGCAATGGCTGTTGCACCTAACTCAGTGGCGGCTGCATCACTAAGGGCTCCCATAAAACCACCCATTGGGGTGCGTTTTGCTGCTACAATAACAACGGCTTCGGTAGTCATAAAAAAGGCTCCATTTTATAATTGGCTATATTCATATGCAGAGATTAGCCAAACACTGTATTTATAATCTGCTTATGAGCATACATAATATTTACGTTTACGCCAACGTAAATCTAAAATCAAGGTTTTTGCGCCCAACAAAAGTGTAAACATATCTTTATTTTGCTGTAGCCTAATACAAACAGCGCCCCTGCAAGCTGCATTAATACAGGTTACACCTGCTATTTATGGCTTTAGGTTATTAGTCTAAAGTATAAGTTCTACAATCCACTTTACCTTTACGTAAACTTCACTTATATTGGAGTTATTCGAATGAGGTAAAAACACTATGAATCAAGATAATCAAACAAACTTTGCAAGTTCAGCCGCCGAACCGGCAAGCAATGAACAAACCTTTAGTATCAGTGAACTGGCTAAAGAGTTTGATATAACCACCCGCTCAATTCGCTTTTACGAAGATCAGGGCTTAATTTCACCTGAGCGTAATGGCCAAACCCGTATTTATTCAAAACGCGATAAAGTGCGTTTAAAACTTATTTTACGTGGCAAGCGGTTAGGTTTTACCTTAGCTGAAACAGGCCGTTTGTTTGAACTTTATGATGCCGATAAATCCAGCGCTAAACAGTTAGTGACTATGCTTGACTTAATCTCAGATAAAAAAGCTGATCTAAGCCAACAAATGGATGACATTAAAGTTGTCTTGATGGAATTAGTAACCGCAGAGCGTCGTTGTCGCGACACCTTAAATCAATTAGATGAATAACTAGTTTTAAACAATAACGATTAAATGACTATTCATTAACAGTCTCTCACACAGGAATGAATCATGAGCACTATTTCACTATATAAAGAAATGAACTTTGGCCTTGGCGAAACCGCAGATATGATCCGCGATCATGTAAACAGTTTTGCTAGCCAAGAAATTGCCCCTTTAGCTGAAAAAACCGATCTTGATAATGCGTTTCCTAATCAGCTTTGGCCACAACTTGGCGAAATGGGTGTATTAGGTATGACCGTACCCGAAGAGCTCGGTGGTGCCGGTTTAGGTTATCTAGAGCACGTAATCGCAATGGAAGAAATTAGCCGAGCGAGTGCCTCTATCGGCCTAAGTTACGGTGCTCATTCTAACCTGTGTGTTAATCAAATTAATCGCAATGGCACGCAAGCACAAAAAGAAAAATACTTACCTAAATTAATTAGTGGTGAGCACATTGGTGCCCTTGCCATGAGTGAGCCTAACGCAGGCTCTGACGTAGTATCAATGAAACTTAAAGCCGAGAAAAAAGGCGATAAGTACATTTTAAACGGTAATAAAATGTGGATCACCAATGGTCCAGATGCGCATACTTTAGTGATCTATGCTAAAACTGATTTAACCGCTGGCGCTAAAGGCATCACCGCATTTATTGTTGAGAGTAATTTCCCTGGTTTTTCTACCGCCCAAAAACTCGACAAACTCGGGATGCGCGGCTCAAATACCTGTGAATTAGTGTTCGAAAACTGTGAAGTACCAGAAGAGAACATCCTTGGCAATTTAAACGAAGGCGTTAAGGTACTAATGAGTGGCCTTGATTATGAACGTGTTGTGCTAGCGGCAGGCCCGCTGGGTATCATGCAAGCCTGTATGGATATTGTTGTACCTTATATTCATGAACGTAAGCAGTTTGATACACCGATTGGTCAATTTCAGCTGATACAAGGCAAAGTAGCCGACATGTATACACAAATGAATGCAGCTCGCTCTTATGTATACACTGTTGCGCGTTCATGTGATCGCGGTGAAACGACCCGTAAAGATGCCGCAGGCGCAATTTTATATGCGGCAGAGCTGGCAACTAAAATGGCACTTGATGCTATTCAAATTCTCGGTGGTAACGGTTATATCAACGAATACGCCACTGGCCGCCTATTGCGTGACGCTAAGCTTTATGAAATTGGTGCCGGTACCTCGGAAATTCGTCGCATGCTAATTGGTCGCGAATTATTTACTGAAAGCCGTTAAGGATAAGCGCTATGACTATTTTAAAATCAAGCGTCAACCCTCACGACCCGCAGTTTTTGCAAAATCATAAAAATATGGCGGCACTGGTTGATGATTTACGCGATAAAGTAAGCGAGATCAGCCAAGGTGGTGGCGTAGCGTTAATAAAACGCCATGAAAGCCGTGGTAAAATGTTCGTGCGTGAACGCATTAGTACCTTACTTGACGAAGGTTCACCATTTTTAGAGATTTCACAATTTGCAGCATTTGGTGTATATGAGCAAGCGATTCCTTGTGCCGGTGTAGTTGCCGGTATTGGCCGTGTTAAAGGCGTTGAATGTATGATCATCGCCAATGATGCGACAGTTAAGGGTGGCACCTATTTTCCGCTAACCGTTAAAAAACATTTACGCGCACAAGATATTGCCGAGCGGTGTCACCTACCGTGTATATATTTGGTTGATTCAGGTGGTGCCAACCTACCTGAGCAAGATGATGTGTTTCCTGACAAACTGCACTTTGGTCGTATTTTTTATAATCAAGCGCGTATGTCGGGCAAAGGCATTCCACAAATTGCAGTCGTTATGGGTTTATGTACCGCAGGTGGCGCGTACGTGCCTGCAATGGCCGACGAAAGCATCATTGTAAAAGAGCAAGGCACAATATTTTTAGCCGGCCCACCGCTGGTAAAAGCGGCTACAGGTGAAGAGGTAACCGCAGAAGAACTTGGCGGCGCTGATGTCCACTGTAAAACATCAGGGGTTGCCGATCATTACGCTGAAAATGACGCTCATGCGTTATCAATTGCTCGCCAATGTATTGAACGAATTAATTATCAACGCCCTACTTCGCCAATATTAGAGCAAGTAAAAGCACCGCGTTATGATATTAACGAATTATACGGCATTGTTGGCACCGATCTTAAAAAGCCATTTGATGTTCGTGAAGTGATTGCGCGTACCGTGGATGATTCTTCATTTGATGAGTTTAAACGTTACTTTGGCGATACCTTAGTGACTGGGTTTGCGAAAATCTATGGTCATCCGGTTGGGATTGTTGCTAACAATGGCATTTTGTTTAGTGAGTCAGCTCAAAAAGGCGCGCACTTTATACAGCTGTGCGCACAACGAAATATTCCACTGGTGTTTTTACAAAATATTACCGGCTTTATGGTAGGTAAAAAATACGAAGCCGAAGGCATTGCTAAACACGGCGCTAAAATGGTGATGGCTGTTTCGTGTGCTGATGTTCCAAAATTTACCGTATTAATTGGCGGCTCTTATGGCGCAGGTAACTATGGCATGTGTGGTCGTGCGTTTGAACCGACTATGATGTGGATGTGGCCTAATGCGCGTATTTCTGTGATGGGCGGTGAACAAGCAGCAGGCGTTATGGCGCAAGTTAAGCAAGATGGTTTAGCCCGTAAAGGCCAAAGCATGACTGATGATCAAATCAGCGAGTTTAAACAGCCGATTATCGAGCAATACGAGCAACAAGGTCATCCATACTATGCCAGCGCCCGTTTGTGGGATGACGGTATCATCGATCCAGCAGATACCCGAAGTGTGCTAGGTTTAGCCCTCAGTGCTGCAGCCAATGCACCAAAACGTGATTCGCAATTCGGCGTATTTAGAATGTAAGGACGTGAGTATGTCAGTAACACTACAAATAACTAAATCAAATGTGGCTGTACTCGTTTTAAGTCGCCCTGAAAAGCGCAATGCCTTTAACGAGCAAGTGATCCAAGAACTTATTCAATGTATAGAGCATGCTAATAGCTTAGATGTACGCGCCCTTGTTTTAAAAACTGAGGGAGAGCATTTCTCTGCAGGGGCTGATCTTAATTGGATGAAGTCCATGGCAAACAATGACTTCAGTGAGAATCTTGCGGATTCAAAACAACTTGCCAAATTAATGCATGTATTAGCCAGCAGCCCACTGCCAACGGTATGTGCTGTGCAAGGCGCGGCATTTGGCGGCGCACTGGGCTTAATTGCCTGTTGTGACATAGCCATATGCCAAGACAATGCACAGTTTTGTTTAAGCGAAGTAAAACTTGGCCTCATTCCAGCTGTAATCAGCCCGTATGTGATCAGAGCCATTGGCGAGCGCGCTGCACGTCGTTATTTTTTAACCGCTGAGATTTTTGATGCCCACACAGCCAAGCAATTAGGCTTAATTCATCAAGTAACCGGTAAACTTGAATGCGCGCTTGATCAACTACTCGAAACACTGATCAACAACGGCCCTGTCGCGGTTCGCGCAGCAAAACAATTGATCAACGATGTAGCTGGCCATGATATTAATGAACAAATCATAAATTTAACCGCAGAGCGTATCGCCAAAATTCGCGTATCTGAAGAAGGTCAAGAAGGGTTATCTGCCTTTTTTGAAAAACGCCCACCAAATTGGCAAAAATAGGGATCACCATGAGCACACAATCATTACAAAAAATTCTTATTGCTAATCGCGGCGAAATTGCCTGTCGGGTTATGCGTACCGCAAAGCAAATGGGCTTAACCACTGTGGCGGTTTACTCTGATGCAGATAAAAATTCACAACATGTAAAACTCGCCGATGAAGCCTACCATATTGGCGCAGCGCCGAGTAAAGACTCCTATTTGGTAGCTGATAAAATTATCCAAGTAGCACTGGATGCAGGTGCTGATTGCATTCACCCTGGTTACGGCTTTTTATCTGAGAACAGTGAATTTGCAAAGGCCTGTGAAGCCAATAATATTGCGTTTATAGGCCCACCAGCGAGCAGTATCGAAGCAATGGGCTCAAAAACCCGCGCCAAAGAAATAATGGCAGCCGCGAATGTACCATTAGTACCTGGTTATTATGGTGACAAACAAGATCCTGCGTTTTTACAAGCTGAAGCTGAAAAAATTGGTTACCCAGTGCTTATCAAAGCAGCCTTTGGTGGCGGTGGTAAAGGCATGCGCGTGGTTGAACATGCAAAAGACTTTATCAGTGCTCTACAAGGTGCACAGCGTGAGGCAATCGCCGGTTTTGGTAACGACTTAGTACTACTTGAGCGCTATGTTAATAAACCACGCCATGTTGAAGTGCAAGTGTTTGCTGATAATCACGGTAACTGTGTGTACTTAGGTGATCGTGATTGTTCATTACAACGCCGCCATCAAAAGGTGATTGAAGAAGCCCCCGCGCCTGGTTTATCTGACGAACTACGCAAAGAAATGGGCGAAGCCGCAGTACGCTGTGCACTTGCGATCAATTACCGAGGTGCAGGCACGGTTGAGTTTTTACTGTGTGGCGATGAATTCTTCTTTATGGAAATGAACACCCGGCTGCAAGTTGAGCACCCTGTTACTGAAATGGTGACTGGTGTCGATTTAGTTAATTGGCAAATTAACGTCGCCGCAGGTAACCCATTACCCATGCAACAAAGTGATATCCAATTACAGGGCCACAGCTTTGAAGCGCGTATTTACGCCGAAGATCCAAGCAATGACTTTATTCCTTGCTCTGGTACCATCAATGGCTTGTATATACCAGTTCAATCTGAGTATGTACGCATTGACACTGGGATCATGCAAGGGGATGAGATCAGTCCATTTTACGATCCTATGATCGCTAAATTGATCGTTCATGATGACTCTCGCGAGCAAGCTTTAGCACGATTAAGCACAGCCCTTGAACAATTTCATTTAGCGGGCTTTAGTTGTAATGTGAGTTTTTTACACACCCTTGCTAACCATGCAACCTTTAAGCAAGGCGCTCCTGATACTCACTTTATTGAAGAGCAAGGCGATGCGTTGCTTAAAGTTGATCAACAACACGCTGTTAGCAGCCGCATTATAGCTGCATTTAGCTATTTAACTGGGCTTAATCGTCAAGGAACTCAGAACGCATGGGACAGTCTAGCTGGTTTTAAACTCAATGCAGAAGCAACAATCAAGGTGCCATTCGTTGATAATGCGATCACTGCAACAGCTCATCAAGCGGGGTACACAGTCCGCATCGATGAGGTTGACTATACAACCTCTGGCAGTATCGACAATAACCTGTGTAGTGTATTTATCAATGACAATAAACATATCGCCCATGTGGTTACTGCAGACAATACCATCACAGTAATGTACAAAGCATTGCAAACTACCTTTGATATTTTTGATAAACACTATATCAGTGATCACGAAAGCGATGCCCTACCGCTTGCAGCACCACTTAATGGTACCGTTGTAAAACACCTTATTGACGTTGGCAGCACCATCACAAAAGGTGATGCTGTGGTGATCATCGAAGCAATGAAAATGGAATATACGCTCACCGCCCCCCATGATGGTGTATTGCAAAGCTATTGTTTTGCAGAAGGTGCTCTGGTGAGTCATGGTGCCCTATTAGCAATTGTCAGCGATGAGAGCGCAGCAGATGAATAGTCCACTACCAAGTCATGTTCGCATTGTTGAAGTGGGTGCCCGTGATGGCTTACAAAACGAGCGTGCAGTAACTACCCAAGATAAGGTAACCTTAATTAACGCTCTTGCTGATGCAGGTATTAAAGACATTGAAGCAGGCGCATTTGTATCACCGAAATGGGTGCCACAAATGGCCGATTCCAGCAATGTGATCAGTGCGCTTGATTTACCTACGACTAATTTAACGGCACTTACGCCTAACTTAAAAGGTGCAGAAGCAGCCCATGCTGTGGGTATTAAAGAATTTGCTATTTTTACTGCTGCCAGTGAAGCCTTTTGTCAGAAGAATATTAACTGCTCAATTGACCAAAGCATAGCCCGATTTACTGATGTAATGGCCTTTGCTAAATCACATAATATTCGTGTTCGTGGTTATGTTAGTTGTGTGCTTGGCTGCCCATACGAAGGCGATATCGATCCGCAGCGCGTACTACAAGTATGTCAAAAGTTATTAGACCTTGGTTGTTACGAAGTAAGCCTAGGTGACACTATTGGCGTAGGTACCGCAAAAAAGGTCGATGAGCTGTTGGACGTACTACTAGCTGAAATTGATAAGTCATTGTTAGCTGTTCATTTTCACGACACTTATGGTCAAGCGCTCACAAATATTTACACTGCCTTAAAGCGAGGTATAGCAACGGTTGACAGTGCAGTTGCAGGCCTTGGTGGCTGCCCTTATGCAAAGGGTGCGTCAGGAAATGTTGCCACTGAAGATGTAGTTTACTTACTACAAGGACTTGGCATAGAGCATGGAATTGATTTAGAAAGACTGGCTAAAGCTGGTTGGGCAATTTGCACGGCATTAAATAAACAACCTGTGAGCAAGGTATCCTTGGCACTTAAAAATCAAACTACTGATCAATAGTCTATATTTAGCCTTAAATTAGTAGTCATATAATTACAAATAAGGAGTGGGCCCATGGCCGGTTTCGATAAAGTGGTTTCAAGTTATGAAGCTGCAATGGAAGGCTTAAAAGATGGCGATACCATTATCGCTGGTGGTTTTGGTTTATGCGGTATCCCTGAGGGATTGATCAGCGAAATCAAACGTAAACAAACCAAAGAACTTACTGTGGTATCGAATAACTGCGGTGTAGATGATTTTGGTTTAGGTATTTTATTGCACGACAAGCAAATTAAAAAAATTATTGCCTCCTACGTGGGTGAAAATGCCCTATTCGAACAGCAATTGTTGAGCGGCGAGATTGATGTCGAGCTTACTCCGCAAGGTACGCTGGCTGAAAAAATGCGTGCCGGTGGTGCTGGCATTCCTGCTTTTTATACAGCGACAGGTTACGGTACGCCTGTAGCAGAAGGTAAAGATGTAAAAGAATTTAACGGACGCCCTTATATCTTAGAAGAATCAATCACTGGTGAGTTTGCCATTGTAAAAGCATGGAAAGCGGACCGTTATGGTAATTTAGTGTTTCGCCATACTGCCATGAACTTTAATCCAATGGCCGCAACAGCAGGTAAAATTACCGTTGCCGAAGTAGAAGAAATTGTTGAACCGGGTGAATTAGAACCAAGCCAAATTCACACCCCTGGTATTTTTGTTAATCGCGTGATCAAAGGTAACTTTGAAAAACGCATTGAACGTGTAACCACTCGCGATTAAGGAGCAATAATTATGGCATTATCACGTGAACAAGTCGCAATGCGCGTTGCACAAGAACTACAAGACGGTTATTACGTTAACCTCGGTATCGGTATTCCTACGTTAGTGGCAAACTACGTACCTGATAACATTGAAGTGATGTTACAGTCTGAAAATGGCTTACTAGGCATGGGGCAATACCCTACTAAAGCAGAGCTTGATGCAGATATGATAAACGCGGGTAAAGAAACCGTGACAGCAGCTAAAGGCGCAGCCATATTTAATAGTGCAGATAGTTTTGCAATGATCCGTGGAGGTCATGTAGACTTAACTGTTCTAGGTGCATTTGAAGTTGACCAAAACGGTAGTATCGCATCGTGGATGATCCCTAAAAAGTTGATCAAAGGCATGGGCGGCGCGATGGACCTTGTCGCTGGTGCAAAAAATATTATCGTTACTATGACCCATGCAAGTAAACATGGTGACTCGAAACTGCTAGAAAGTTGCTCTTTACCTTTAACTGGTGTTAACTGTGTAAAGAAAATAGTAACAGATTTAGCCGTGTTAGAAGTCAAAGACGGCGCATTTCATCTTTTAGAACGCGCACCGGGCGTGTCAGTTGATGAAATTATTAGTAAAACAGCAGGTAAATTACTTGTTGATGGTGAAATCCCTGAGATGGTTTTTTAATTTAACGCTCAGGTTCACCCTGTACCGACCTCATTCCCAGTGCCAATGGCGCTGAGTTACCCAAAATCCCTCGCAAGAGGGATTTTTTTTACCCTATTGCTAGGTTGCACTATGTTATGGCAAAAAAACTGTTTGTGCCCCATAATTGTGAAAACCACCCGCTATCTGTAATGCATAAAAAGTAAAATAACTAACTATTTAGCTGTCAAACTCAGCTTTGTAGATTAAATAAACTTTTAAAGTGTGCTTTTTAAGCATAAATGCACTAATTCACGATAACCCATACAAATCTTGTGCGTACTTTGCAAATTGGGTTAATAATTGCTTAACTAACGGTATGAGTTAATTAAATAGTATTATCATGCAAACACCTATCAGAGGATTGCGTTCATTTTGTTTTGCGGCAAGAACGCTAAGCTTTAAAGAAGCCGCCAATCAGCTTTATTTGACTCCATCTGCTGTTAGTCATCAAATAAAGCAACTAGAAGAACAGTTAGGGATTGAGTTGTTTGAGCGCCAAACACGCTCAATTAGACTTACAGCTGCGGGGAAAAACTTTTATGACTCGGTATCACCACTTATAAAAGCACTCGAAAAAACCATTAACGAATTTAGTCAGCTGCAAGAAAATATAACCATCAGCATTACTTTGCCAGAGTTTTTTGCCAGTGAGTTATTAATGCCGAAACTGAGCGAGTGGACTGTTGAGCACCCTAAAACCAATTTACAACTAAACACCATGAAAACGCGTAAAGAGTTAACTAAACAAAGTGATTTATCTATTGTGCTGTCGTCTTCGAAGCCAATTGAAGGCGTTGTCCACGAGCTGTTTTCATTACAATACACACCGGCTTGTAATAAAGAAAATTGGCAACAGTGGCACAAAAAGCCACTTGAAGCATTACAACAAGTGCCGTTAATTTTGCACAAAGCGCGTCCTTGGGCTTGGCATCAATGGGCTGAACATGCAGGCCTTGATGACTTTTCACCCAAGCAAATTATACAAGTAGATAGTATGTTTGGTGTTGCCCGTGCAGCGCAACAAGGTATGGGTATAGCGCTAATTCCTTTGCCTATTAGTCAAACATGGTTTGACGAAGGCTGGTTGTGCAACTTTACTGATGAACCATTAGTAACCAAGGATAAATACTATTTAGTACAGCACTACCCTGGAGAGGCAAATGCACAGCTTGAGCTATTTATAAAATGGCTGCTAGACACATTTAAACACTTAAAATAAAGCCAATAACAGTGATGATCCGACATTAATTGTACTCTTATAATTTGATATACAACTCATTAAATACGATAAACCCAGCTCAATGGGTTTATCGTAAAAATAGTTTATTTTGAAGCCTTACTCTGCATTTCCTCAGCCATTATTCTAAACTGTTAGGTGTCTTTGCGAGCGACAAAATCTAACACAGTTGCATTGATACAATAACGATCTTCACCTTTTGGGCCTTCACCTGGGAACAAATGCCCTAAATGAATACCCGTAGATTTAGATTTAATTTCAATACGTTGCATACCGTAACTATTGTCTTCATGCATGGTCACACTGTCTTTGATGGGGTGAGTAAATGACAGCCACCCGGTGCCCGATTTGAATCGATCCCGAGTATCAAAAAGTGGTACACCACTGAGTTTGTCTATAAAAATACCGTCCGGGGTATTTTTAAAAATATCGTACTGTTTACAAAACGGACTATCTGTACGGGCCTTAAATGCCACTGTATATGCTTCACTATCCCCTAATTTAAATGCGCCAAGTGCTTTATAAAACTCTTCGCTAGACACATAACCTTGGCGACCATAAACCTCTTTACCATCTTCTAAAAATAAGATTGTTGGGGTGGCCCACGTCGCTGATTTAATCGTTAAACCATCAAGTTGATCGGCTTTACGATAAGTGACGGCAATGGTTCCTTGATAATCATTTAACACATCTTTTTTGAGTTTTTCACAATAAGGGCAGTAATCTCGTGAATCAATGATCACTATCTGCTTTCCTGCGAGTAAAGCCGTATTATCAACTTTATCATCACTGCGTTTTTCAAAAACAACGCCTGTTGAATGATCAGGGCAATAGCCATTAGGATTTTTAACTAAGTAGTCTTGGTGATATTCCTCAGCCGGAAAAAATACCGTTAATGGTTTTATAATGGTTTTTATAGAGCCATAACCAGCTTGGGTTAGTTTATCTTGATACTGCTGTTTTAATTCTTCAGCCAGTGCAGCTTGTTGCTCAGTAGTAGTTAAAATAATTGAACGGTACTGCGTGCCAATATCATTTCCTTGGCGATTTTTTTGCGTTGGATCATGACTTTCAAAGTAACTTTTTAATAACGTTGCAGCACTGATTATATTGCTATTGTAAGTAACCTGAACAACTTCAGCGTAATTATTTTCATCGAACTTGCGCGATGATTGGGTAATATTACGATAAGTTGCTTTAAAACCCTTACCATCTGCATAGCCTGACTTTGCATCAATTACACCAGGAAGCGCTTCATAACGTTTTTCTGCCCCCCAAAAGCAACCAGAACCAAGTACCATGGTTTCTAAATGCATTGTTGCTTGAATATCATTATCTTTTTCATTGTTAAGGGAAACACCATAACTTGCCGAACTGAACAAAATTGTTAAAGTGGTTAATTTAAGCCAATTCTTTGCTGCCAACATACTCTACCTCTTTCTATTTGTTGCTTCATTTTAGTAGACCTTGAAGCAGAACATATTATTTCAGGAATGTGGGTTATTTTATCGCTCATTATTGCGGCTTTACCGAATCCGACTTAACCTATGCGAATAAATGAGGTAAAACGTGTTTATTTAATAAAGGTACAAACATGAAAAACCTTATTGCTTTTTCTGCATTATCAATTGCCCTTGCACTTAGTACGCAAAGCCATGCTGCAGAGTTTAATTTTTCTTCCAAGCTTGATAGTAATGCACAAGCATTAGTGTTGTTTTACAGTGAGGATGGGAGCAATACCGCATTTAACTCAATCAATAAAAAGTTTAATGCTCAATTACAGCACGCTATTGAAAATGAAAGTTTTAGTGGCAAATACGCCAGTACTGTTGAATTAATTGCACCTTATAATAGTGACTATAAACGCGTGCTGATTGTTGGTACCGGTAAGCAAGATAAGCTTGATAGAGCGTTAATGACCAAACTAGGTGGTAATATTCATGCGCGATTAATGAGCAGTAAAACAACAACTGCTGCGGTTGCATTCGATGACGTTGAAGGCGTAAACAATAACAGTGTACTTAGTGCTCACTTTGCACACGGTGCAAATTTACGCGACCATCGTTTTGAAAAATATAAACAAACTCCGAACACTCACACTGTCAGTTATCATTTTGACGTTAGTAATTCCAAGCAAACAAAACGTAACTATTCTGAACTTGAAAGCATTCAAGCAGGAGTGTTTTTAGCACGTGATTTAACCTCAGAAGTGGCCAGCGAAATGACTCCTGTTGACTTTGCTAGTGCGGCAAAAGAGCTTGAGTCTCTAGGTGTAGAAATCACTATTTTAGAGCCTAAGCAATTAATAGAACTAGGTATGGGGGCACTTGAAGCTGTCGGGCGTGGCAGCGAACAAGGCGCTCGCTTAGTCGTTGCACATTACAAAGGCTCAAACGCGACCCCTATTGCTCTGGTTGGTAAAGGGATCACCTTTGACTCTGGTGGTTATAGTATCAAAACAGGCGCATCAATTGCGCGTATGAAATCTGATATGGCTGGCGCCGCCGCTGTACTTGGGACTATCAAAGCAATGGCGCTTGCAAAAGCTGACAAAAACATTGTTGCCGTTATGGGTATGGCTGCCAATATGGTGTCGCAATACGCTGTTGCCCCTGGTGATGTGGTTCGCACCGCAGAAGGTTTAAGCGTTGAGATTGTTAATACTGATGCAGAAGGACGCTTAGTATTAAGTGATGCAATGTGGTATGCACGTGAATATTTCAAGCCGGAGATCATGATAGACGTTGCCACCCTTACCGGCTCTAAAATCAAAGCCGTAGGTAACGATTATGCGGCGGTGTTTTCTGATGACGATACGCTTGTTACGCAACTCACTTTAGCTGGAATACAAGTAAATGAAAACCTATGGCGCTTACCGCTGGGATATAAAGAAACCTTAAGTTCAGACATTGCCGATCTTAAAAACCTAGGCTCAAGTGGCCCCGGAGCAACAACGGCCGCCAGCTTTTTGCAACATTTTGCTGGTGAAACTCGTTGGGTACACATAGATATTGCAGGTAATGCACTAGCAACTAAAGGAAAAGATGAAATTTCACCAGGCGGCACAGGTTATGGTGTGCGCTTGCTCAGTGAGTGGCTGTTAAGTAATTAGCAGTAAGCTATTATAACTTAATGCATTCTACTAACATCATTAGTTGTTATAACAACTGTGGCATTATCAAACACCTACTCTAAGCAACAGTGAGTGATATGCCACAGTTTTTTATAGTCTGACTCACATATCTAGTTTACGTGTATTAGTCCAGAACATTCCATAACCAAACTAATGTGTTTGCGCTACACTGGGTAATGTTAATATTGCAAGGTTGTTAACTAGTCGCATCGCTATAAACATTTCATACGTTATATGCTAGTTTGAGGTATTCAAGAATAATAAATACATTTGGCTATGGATCAACAAACTATCTCTCCAACTATTAGTGTCCTCAGTAATAACAGCATATTGCTTGATGCCACTGCCCTAAACGATGACAGTCTGAGCATTCAAAAAAAAATCTGGGCACTAGTGCAACAATGCAACACCAGCGACGCCTTTATAGATGTAGTACCCGCAATGAACTCGCTGACAGTTTATTTAATAGACCCTACTTCGCTTGCTCACTGGCAAGCTCAGTTAGCACTTTGGTGGGCAAATATAAATCCGCACGACTATCAGGGTAAGCATCATAAGATTATTACCCAATACGGTGGTGACTACGGCCCAGATCTAGACTATGTAGCTGAGTATCACAATTTATCGCCACAACAAGTAATTGATATACATAGCCAAGGGCATTATCAAGTATTGTTTTTAGGCTTTCAGCCAGGCTTTGCATATTTGCACGGTCTGAATAGTCAATTACATACTCCGCGCAGAGCACAGCCGCGAACTCGAGTGCCCAAAGGTTCGGTTGCCATTGGCGCTAATCAAACTGCGATTTACCCAGCTGATTCGCCCGGTGGTTGGCATATTATCGGCCACAGTGATTTTGCATTATTTGACAGTGAAAATACTCCACCATGCGCAATACAACCGGGCGATACGCTGCAATTTGTTACTAAGGAGTCGGTATTATGATCACCGTAATAAAGCCCGGAATGCAAATGACGATTCAAGATCTTGGTCGTCATGGCTATCGTCATTTAGGAATTGCCCAATCTGGTGCGCTTGACCCTTATGCAATGATCATTGCCAATCGTTTAGTGGGCAATGATGACAATCAAAGTGTTATTGAGATCACTTTAGGCTTAGCGCAATTACAGTTTCAATGTGCCACTGTTATTGCGCTGCATGGCGCTGATATGCAAGCAAAGCTTGATGGAGTAAGTATTTATCCCGGCTGGAGTTACCCAGTAGAGCAAGGACAAACACTGACATTTGCCACCGCTCGGCAAGGTTTTCGCAGCTACCTCGCAATTAAAGGCGGCATTGATTGTCATGCAGTGATGAATTCAACAGCCACCGATATTGCAGCAGGTTTTGGTGGCCTAACGGGCGCGCCTTTACAAGCCAATGATCAAGTCCCAATCACGCCATTTGATGGCAATTGGCCGCAACGTGGTGCGATTGCCCCCGCTAAGCGCAGTGTGATCCGCGTCCATTCAAGCCCACATCAACAATTACTATCACAACAATTTAGTGATTTTTTTGCCCAGACGAAATGGCAAGTCAGTCCGCAAAGTAATCGTATGGGAGTAAGGCTCAGTACTGAGCATAATCAATTAATGCATACACATTCATTGCCTTCTTTAGCTGTTAGCCCGGGCTCTATCCAACTAACATCCAGTGGTGAGCCTATCGTATTGCTAAATGATGGCCAAACAACCGGAGGATACCCGCTACTTGGTACTATAATAAGTGCGGATCAACACCAATTTGCACAACTTAAACCTGGTGACTTTGTGCGATTTGAATTCGTCAACCTAGCAGCTGCAAATACTGCGCAGCGAAAACTTGACGCTCACCTACAACAATTGACTATTGCACTAAAAAACTTGAGCATCAGATAACCAATCACTAAATAAAAGCTCAGCTTAATAAATAATAATAAACACAGCACAGTGTAGGAACTATGATGTTTGATCTTAATTATTGGCCATTAATTGGCATTCCAGTGGTTGTGCTAGGATTTGCCTTGCGCTTTAACCCACTGATTGTAGTAACCGTTGCTGGCCTTGCAACTGGTTGGGCGGTAAATTTAGATATCCTCACCCTTTTGCAAACCTTTGGCGAGAAGTTTATGAACTCTCGTCAACTGGCCAGCTTTATTCTTATTTTACCCGTTATCGCACTGCTAGAGCGCTATGGTTTACAACAGCATGCGAAAAACTGGATTGCACAAATTCAAAGTGCCACCAGCGCACGTATATTAGCCCTGTATTTTATCGTTCGAGAATGCTCAGCAGCCCTTGGGTTATTAAGCCTTGGCGGTCAAGCACAAACTGTTCGTCCATTATTAGCCCCCATGGCATTAGGTGCCGCGACCAATAAACACGGTGAGCTGCCAAAACCCATAAAAGACATGATCAGCGCCCATGCAGCTGCCGTTGATAATATTGCGATGTTCTTTGGAGAAGACATTTTCATTGCTTTTGGTGCTGTACTATTGATGGATGCCTTCTTAAAGGAAAACGGCATTGCCGGTATTGAACCGCTGCATATTGGTTTATGGGCTATTCCGACCGCCATTGCCGCACTCATTATTCATTTATTTAGATTATCTCGTTTAGAAGCAAAAATAGCTCTGGCTGTTGCTCACTACAAACAGCAGGAAGTGTGATGAGTAAAGTACTAACAACCGATGTAACTAACTCAAACGCTACAATTATCACCATTGAGAACATTTATTTATTAATCGGTCTCGTTGTGATGTTTTTAGTTGTTCGAACGCTGCAAGACAAAAACCATCCAAAAAGGCTCACCACAGCATTATTTTGGTTGTTATTTGGTAGCAGTTTTTTATTTGGTGATGTATCTATTGCCTTGTTCGGCAAAGCCAACACTTATTTATGGGTTGGTGTGAGCGTAGTATTAATTGCCCTGTTAGCGGGTTTAAACCTAGTAAGCATGGGCAGTTATCAACCACTCACTGAGCAGCAACAAACACAATCGGCCTCTCGCCTAGGCAATAAATTATTTGTTCCCGCATTAATGATACCCGTGATCACGGTATTACTGACTGTTTCTTTTGATGGTATCGCAATTGGTGATTATTACTTACTTGATCAACGTCATTTAACTCTCGCATCGCTCACTATAGCGTGTGTATCTGCGCTACTTATTGGCTGGAAAATTACTGGGGGAAATCCGATTGAAGCTGTCACTGAATCCCGTCGGCTGCTAGATTCTATCGGTTGGGCAGCAATACTGCCACAAATGCTAGCAATGCTTGGTGGCGTGTTTATTGTGGCGCAAACAGGAGACTCAATTAAAGAGTTGGTTACTTTATTTATAGCGCCAGAGAATCGTTTTATGCTGGTGGTGCTGTATTGTGTTGGCATGGCGTTATTTACCATGGTGATGGGAAATGCGTTTGCTGCATTTCCGGTAATGACTGCGGGTATTGCTATGCCTTTTTTAATCGAAGGTCATGGCGCCAGCGCCGCACCACTGGTAGCAATTGGGATGTACAGTGGTTACTGTGGAACGTTAATGACGCCAATGGCAGCAAACTTTAATATCATTCCAGCGGCATTACTCGACCTAAAAGACAAATACCATGTTATAAAGGTGCAAATACCTACTGCGCTGGCCTTATTAACGGTCAATATTATTTTAATGTATATGGTGATTTTTAATGACTAAACTGACATCAAGCATGCCCTGCGTATTGATAACTGGGTTTGCACCATTTGGCGGCGAATCGCTCAATCCGTCGTGGCAAGCGGTAAGCAAACTCGACGAACATTTAATCGCTAAGCACCGAGTAATAGCCCTTGAGCTACCGTGTGAGTTTAATACCTCATTAGAGGTGCTTTATAAAGCCATAGAGCAGCATCATCCGGTTCTAGTATTATGTATCGGCCAAGCCGGTGGCCGCAGTGAAATAAGCATAGAGCGTATCGCGATTAATATTGATGATGCCCGAATTAAAGACAACGCAGGAAAGCAACCCATTGATCACCCCGTCGTCAAAAATGCTCCTGCCGCTTATTTTGCACAATTACCTATCAAACGCATGTTATTAGCACTGCAACAAAGTGAGATCCCAGCCGCCATTTCTAATACAGCGGGTACATATGTGTGTAATCACGTTATGTATGGTCTATTACATCATATCAATGAGCATGAACCACACATCAAAGGGGGCTTTGTGCATATCCCTTATTTACCAAGCCAAGCTGTGCACCATAATGGCGCACCGAGTATGAGCGAAGAAACCGTGTTAAGCGCGTTAAAAGTAATGATCAACGAAGCTATTGTTGCAAAACAAGATGTAAAAGTCGCGGCTGGCACCACCCACTGACCAATTTGGTGCATCAGCGGCCATGCTGGTGCATAAATTATTCTGAAAATATTGTAAAAGCTATGTGACTTAGTTAATTATTTCTGTTAAAACAAACGTGAATGGTTAGGTATTATGACCTAACTAACACACATGATAGGAATGAGGAGTTACTATGTGTTCAATTTTTGGTGTATTAGATATAAAGTCTGATCCCGCTCCATTGCGTACGCAAGCAATTGAAATGTCAAAATTATTACGTCACCGCGGGCCTGATTGGTCTGGTGTATATTCATCAGAGAAAGCGATTTTAGTGCATGAACGTTTAGCCATTGTTGGTGTATCAAGCGGTGCGCAGCCTTTATACAATCCTGAAAAAACTCATATTCTAGCGGTTAATGGCGAAATTTATAATCACAAAGAACTTGCCGCTAACCTTGAAACCGATTTCACTTTTCAAACTCAATCAGATTGTGAAGTTATCTTAGCGTTATACAAACAGAAAGGGCCTGAATTTTTAGATGATCTGAACGGTATTTTTGCTTTTTGTTTATATGACGAAGAACAAGACGCTTATTTAATTGGCCGTGATCATATTGGTATTATTCCACTTTATACTGGCCACGATGAGCACGGTAACTTTTATGTTGCCTCAGAGCTAAAAGCACTTTCACCAATCTGTAAGCATATTGAAGAATTTCCTCCTGGACATTTTTTATGGAGTAAAGATGGTCAATTGCGCCCATATTATGCCCGTGATTGGCAAAGCTTCGATGCAGTTAAAGATAACAGCGCAAAAGCCGAAGACGTCAAAGATGCACTTGAAGCCGCCGTTAAACGTCAATTAATGTGTGACGTACCTTATGGCGTGTTGTTGTCAGGTGGTTTAGATTCATCCGTTATTTCAGCTATTACCCAACGTTTTGCAGCAAAACGTATTGAAGATAATGATGAAAGCGATGCATGGTGGCCTAAGCTGCACTCTTTCTCGGTTGGCCTTGAGGGCTCCCCAGATCTAGCGGCTGCACAAAAAGTAGCTGATATGATAGGAACTGTTCATCACCCGATTATATTTACGATTCAAGAAGGGATTGATGCCCTACGTGAAGTTATTTATCACATTGAAACCTACGATGTAACCACTATTCGTGCCTCGACGCCAATGTACTTAATGGCTCGCCAAATCAAAGCGATGGGTATTAAAATGGTGCTCTCTGGTGAAGGCGCTGATGAGCTATTTGGTGGTTACTTGTACTTTCATAAAGCACCAAATGCACAAGAGTTTCATGAAGAATTAAACCGTAAAGTATCTAAACTGCACATGTTTGATTGCTTACGCGCAAATAAATCAATGGCGGCATGGGGTGTAGAAGCCCGCGTTCCCTTCCTTGATAAAGAGTTTGTTGATGTTGCTATGCGTATCAACCCTGAAGCTAAAATGTGTAAAGATGGCAAAATTGAAAAGCATATTTTACGTGAAGGCTTTGACGGCTACTTACCTGATGAAGTGTTATGGCGTCAAAAAGAGCAGTTTTCGGATGGTGTAGGCTACAGCTGGATTGATACATTAAAAGAGTTTGTAAACGAGCAAGTAACCGATCAAGAGCTTGAAAACGCAAAATTTAAATACCCTATTAACACACCTGATTCAAAAGAAGCGTATTACTACCGTACTATTTTTGAATCTCACTTCCCAGGTGATGCAGCCGCTAAATGTGTACCACACGGTAAGTCAGTCGCCTGTTCAACGCCTGAAGCGTTATTATGGGATGCATCATTTCAAAATAATGCCGATCCATCAGGTCGTGCCGCAGGTATTCATAACGACGCCTATGCACAAAAGAAATAATAAGCCTAGTCGCTTATTAAATCTGGCAATAACTCACAGACTGCACAAAGCCCCGCGCTTTGTGCAGTCTTTTGCTATTGAGCAAGTTTTTAACGATACAGCGAGACGCTGTAAAGGTTCGTCTGCGTTAATTGTTATTTATAAAACAGGGTTAACAACTCGACTAATGCAGCGCATTGCAAAAAACACCGCTCAGCCCGCCACCGTATTTTTAAATCAAGCCAATATCAAAAAAAATCGATGCCCTATTCGTTGGTTTAATCACAGCCATGAGATCAGCCGCTGTGGTCATGGGACACTCGCCGCTGCACTGTTTTTACAAAAATGGCAAGGGTTTAGCCCAAACACCTTTTATACAAATACAGGGGAAGTATTTGAAACCAGAATACATCAACGCGCACTGCAACTACAATTAGTCACCATTGATAGCACCGAGGTACAAACAGAGGTTCTGCTGCAACAAGCCATTCCTACCTCAATAGTGCAAAGCTATAAAACAGCAGAAATTAACGGCTACAGTACTGTGATGATTAACAGTGTTCAGCCTTTAGAAACACTCGCGATAAATACAGCACAATTACAATACTACCCAAATGCAGTGATTGTATTGCAACAACGCCAAACAGCTAATCAAACCACACAGTGGCATTTTCGATATTTTGCTCCTTATTATGGCGTGGATGAAGATAGCGCTACTGGTTCAGCCATCAGCATTATTGCCCCGATAATCAAACAATACACTGAACAAACACATGGCCAGCTTTTCCAAGATTCTGTTGCCGGAGCAACCATTAATTACCGTTTAAAAAACAGTAATGTCATTATCAGTTAAGCCACTAAATTTGACGGTGTATTTTCCAAGCCCTGCATAGTCAATTTCAGTATCAACATCAGTGTCTAACTCAATAACACCACAATATGAGCCTGTTATGAGAATTTGGCCAGCAGCGAGCGTGATCCCACACTTAGCCAGATAATTTACTGCCCAATAGATTGGTGTTTGTGCCAGACCACATGGGTGCTTGCCAAGATAGCTATGACAGCGATTATTTTGTGTTATCGCGATAGTAATATGTGCCGCATCATAAGCCGCTTGCTTATTAATTTTAGGACCAAGTAACACCCCTTGGTTACTTAAACCATCCGCTAACTTTGCAAAGTGATTTGCTTGATAAGCTGTAGAGAAACGGTTTTGGATCAGCTCAAGTGCCATATGCGTGTCACTCACCGCGTGGTCAATTTCAGCTTCGCTATAGCTGGCCTGCTTTGGCATATTTTGCGCAAACACAAAAGCAATTTCAGGCTCTATCCGTGCCTTGTTTTGTTCAGTATATAATGTGCAGATTTGTGCAAATGATTGCGGCGGCTTTAATATTGGAGCCAAAATAATCGCACCGTTATCAAGTGGTAATAGGCATTTCCAACCAAATACTTGGCCCTTGTTTAATGCAATCATCAATTGTTGAACAGCTAAACTATCTTCAGTGCTTGTTAATGCTAATTGTGGCGGTAAATCTGATTGTGGCGCTGCACTTGTGCGTTGTGCAAATAAATGTGCTGCAATCGTTTTTAATTTAGTAGAACTGTCCACACTAACCTCTTCGTAATAAGGTTTTATAATGGCTACACCAGCAGCCGTAGGTTTAATGTAGTATTTATACTATTAAAAAATCAATTTGCGCAGCATTTTTAGCTAAGTACAGTTAAATAATAAATTATGGACTGTTCATTGTTTAAATTGGCCTTAATAAACACAATGCAAAATACCCCTGCTCGTCTTGCCACGTTTGCTCTAAACGTAATCCAGCTTGGGCGCTAAGTTCAGTAAATGCCTGTAGTGCGTATTTATGGGAGTTTTCTGTATGGATACTCTCACCTTGAGAAAAGCTAAATGATTCGCCATTGACGGTGACTGTTTGATCACAGTTACTGATCAAATGCATTTCAATACGGCTTAGTTTTTCATTAAACCGTGATTGGTGATTAAACTGGCTAAGATCGAAATCAGCATTTAACTCAGCGTTAATACGCTGGAGCAAATTTTTATTAAATGCCGCGGTGACGCCTTGTTTATCGTCATAAGCATCAAGTAATACTTGACGGTCTTTGAGCAAATCAATGCCAATCAGTACATAACCGTTAATACCACATAACCGATGGAAATTTTTCATGATCTCAATGGCTTTTAGTGGTGAAAAATTGCCTATTGTTGAGCCTGGAAAATACACGAGATTCGTTTGGCTATCCAATTGTGTTTCACGGCTTAACTGCTTTACCATTTGGCTATGAGTAAAATCCCCCAACAACGGCGAAATAGCTAACTCAGGAAATAATGGAGATAAATGAGCCAGTGAGTAATTAAGCATTTCATTAGAGATCTCAAATGGCACAAAACTTTTCACATTCACTAAGTGCGCTAACAAATAAGCAATTTTTTTACCCGAGCCACAGCCCGGCTCTATGATTGATAAGTTATCAGGAAGCAACTTGGCAATTGCTTGGCTGTGCTTGGTTAAAATGCTCAGCTCTGTGCGTGTCACATAGTACTCATCAAGCTCAGTGATCTGCTCAAACAAAGCGGCCCCATTATCATCGTAAAAATATTTACAGGGTAGATTCTTTTGCTGCTGTGACAGTCCCGCAATCACATCGTTTAAAAAGCGGTTATCAATGTCGATTGTCGTTAATGTTGTTATTTGGCTCATGCTCAATCCTTAGCGAGTCTAATACCACTGCGCATCCACGCTTGGTGTGGATAATAGAAATTGCGATAAGTTAGTCTTAAATGATTTTGTGGGGTAAGTTTACAGCCACCGCGCAGTACCATTTGGTTCGCCATAAATTTACCATTGTATTCCCCTGCCACGCCTGCTATTGGCTTAAAGCCTGGGTACGGTAAATAGGCACTGTTTGTCCACTGCCAACAGTTGTCGGTCAGCTGGGTGATAGTTTGCGCCGCATTACTGTTAGCAACGCTTTCCCATTCAAATTCGGTTGGGAGGCGTGCTTGTGAGTAATGTGCAAAAGCGTTTGCTTCGTAAAAGGTAACATGGCTTAGCGGCTCATTTAGCGCCAAAGGCTGTAATCCAGCTAATGTAAATTCAAACCACTCATTATTTACTTTATGCCAATAGAGTGGCGCAGTTTGCCGAGCATTATTTATCTGCGCCCAACCGTCACTGAGCCAATGCTCTGGGTTTTGGTAACCACCATCTTGTATAAACGCTAAATACTCAGCATTGGTAGTTAGCCGATTAGCAAATTTAAATGGCTGAATAAGCACTTCATGAGTTGGCCGTTCATTGTCGTAGCTAAACGTTTGCTCAGTTGCACCAATATTTGCAGTATGCTTTGAAAATGCCACAAAGCTAAGAGGACTGGCTTGCGTAACAGGATTTTCTATACGGATTTTGTTAGTGTCACAATAAGCAGGAAACAACGGATTAACTGAAAAGTTATATTGAATGTCCATCAGCATTAATTCTTGGTGCTGTTGTTCATGGTTAAGTCCTAATTCAATAACTTGCTTTATTGACTCGCTACACGGTGCACTCAGTAATTCAATCACCGCCCGGTCAACATATTCTCTATAGGTAATCACGTCATCTAAACTAGGCCGCGATAAACTCCCTCTGCAGGCACGCTTAAATTGTTCACCTATACCGTTATAATATGAGTTAAATAAAGTTTTAAAGTTAGGGTTAAATACTGTGTAGTGAGAGCTATGTGCAATTAGTAAAAAAGTTTCAAAGAACCACGTTGTGTGCGCAAGGTGCCATTTACTAGGGCTTACATCGGCCATAGCTTGTAATTGGCAATCTTCTGCTGATAACGAGTTTATTAACGTCACGCTTTGGTGTCGAACACGCTGGTAATGATGGACTAATTGATGCTCATCAGCTGTGTTTTTAGTGTTCTCTTTGCCATGGTTACTCATAGTAATGACTAAATTCCTTATCGCAACTGATCAATGATATAGCTCACCTAATGTTAAATCATATTCATATTACGCTTTCATTACTGCGACTATAAAACGTCAATCTCGTGCAGCTGCCTTTTACAACTACAAAAATAATAGTTCAATTAACCACAAAAAACAGCCGCGATTACTTTAACAATCAAACTAATTTTTGACCTTTTGCGAATTATGTACTTTTATATAAAAACATAAAAATGGTTGCAATGGCCATATAAGCCGCTATTTAACTACAAAATCATTTACATTTGGTATTTAACTCATACACTAGTAGCTGTATGATCATCTTTTAAATTAGTTAGTCTTCAAATAAATTTAAGTATCAATTATTACCTAACCTGAACTTTGCTTTAAAAATTTACTAACGTAGTGATTTATTATCCAAAGCTCAGGTTACTTAGACTAATTAAATTAGGTATGTTGCTGGTAACAAGCAGCTTGTTAGGACAACAAAAGAGGTATTGCATGAGCGAAAATCATGACAAATATAGTATCGACAATACGGATTACACCGTAGGTCAGGATAACGTGCAAAAATGGGGATTTGATATACACAACCCTGTTTTTGGCATCAGCGCGGGCCTGATTGTCATCTTTTTAATCGCCATTCTCGCTACCGATCCACAAACTGCAAAAGCAGCACTTGATGGTGTGAAACTCGATATAATTAATAATTTTGATGCCTTGTTTATGTGGGCTGCAAACTTCTTCGTTATTTTTTGTTTAGCACTGATTGTTTCTCCTTACGGAAAGATCCGTTTAGGAGGCAGTGATGCTAAGCCTTCATATACTCGTGTTTCATGGCTCGCTATGTTATTCGCCGCAGGCATGGGTATTGGCTTAATGTTTTGGGGGGTAGCTGAACCGGTTGCATATTTTACTGGTTGGTATGAAACACCACTGAATGTAACAGCCAACACCCCAGAAGCTGCAAAACTGGCAATGGGGGCAACTATGTTCCATTGGGGCCTGCACCCTTGGGCTATTTATGCTGTAGTTGGCTTATCACTATCATTCTTTACATATAACAAAGGTTTACCACTGTCTATCCGGTCAATTTTTTACCCTATATTGGGCGATAAAGCATGGGGCTGGCCTGGTCATATCATTGATATTTTAGCAGTACTGGCAACTTTATTTGGCTTGGCAACATCATTGGGGTTAGGCGCTCAGCAAGCGTCTGCGGGGATAAACCACGTGTTTGGTCTCGAAGGTGGCATTGGCTCACAAATACTCGTTATTGTTGGCGTTACCCTACTGGCTATTATTTCTGTTGTGCGTGGTATCGATGGCGGTGTAAAACTCCTTAGTAATATCAACATGCTAATTGCTTTTGCCCTTTTGGTATTTGTTTGCTTAGTTGGCTTTGCTGTTGCGATGGGTAATATTCCTACCACCTTTATGGGTTATGTAGAAAATATCATTCCATTAAGTAATCCACATGGCCGTGAAGACGAAACATGGATGCATGGCTGGACTGTATTTTACTGGGCTTGGTGGATTTCGTGGTCACCGTTTGTAGGCATGTTTATCGCTCGCGTATCACGCGGTCGTACTATCCGTGAATTTTTGATTGCGGTATTACTTATTCCAACATTGGTTACAGTATTATGGATGTCAATTTACGGCGGTATCGCAATTGATCAAGTAGTCAATGGTGTTGGCGCACTTGGCCTAAATGGTTTAACCGATGTCCCTATGGCTATGTTTCAAATGCTAGATGAATTACCTATGTCTAATATTTTGTCTGTAATTGCTGTGCTATTAGTTTTAGTGTTTTTTATCACTTCATCTGATTCAGGGTCATTAGTAATAGACTCTATCACTGCTGGCGGGAAAATTGATGCGCCAGTACCACAACGCATATTTTGGGCATCTATTGAAGGTGCTATCGCAGCCGCGCTACTGTGGATTGGTGGTACACAAGCAATCGAAGCACTGCAAGCAGGTGCGGTCTCTACCGGCTTACCATTTACAATCGTCTTGCTGTTTATGTGTTTAAGCCTTATTTTAGGTCTGAGAACTGAGCCGTTACCGGCTAAATAAACGCTATTTAAAACCACAAACGCCGCAAATTTGCGGCGTTTTTTTATTTAAGCTTATTAGCCAAAGTTCAGGTTAAGAAACTTTTAACTCCATAACTGCGAGATCGGTGTATCTTCTCGGTAATGGTGACTCAATTGTGCTTGTAACAGTTCAGCCGTTGCTAAAGCGTCAGTTAAAGCGTTATGGTTTTTATACACAGGTAATGAATAGCGCTGGCGACAATCACCTAATCTAAGCGATCCTAACTTAGAATTAAATAACCAACCTAGCAAACCCTGCCTGGCTTTTAAGGCTTTTCGTTCAATTTCCATGGTATCGACCAAAGCAAAGTTGATCCCCTCGTTAAGCCTAAGTAACAGTGCAGTATTTAAGAAGTGCCGCTCAATCGCGCCATAGTGTACAACAACCACTTTACCACTGAGTGCTTGCAATAATGGCTCAATAATATGATTAAAATCCGGTGCATCGTCAATTTCTGAATGTGTTATGCCATGTATTACAATGGATCCCTCGTTGAAATTACGCCTAGGGCGCACCACCCAATGGCGACTATCTTTGCAATATATACGCTGTAAATTAAAAGGAATTAAACCAACGCTGACAATATCATCACTGGTGCTATCTAAACCGGTTGTTTCAAAGTCCATTGCAACAAATGGCACATCTTTAATTGCTGCGAATTTATCGCTAAAAGCAGCTCCATAAAAACGTTTGATAGTGTCATTTTGAGCGCCGCTTAATAAATTTTTATAGCGTGTTGCCCAGTCAATCATTGCTTGCTTTCTGAAAGCCATAAATTACTTTACCCCAGAGTTTGCTGAGTAACTAAATTTCAAATAGCTTTGTGCTTTTTCTAAAATTGCAAAAGCTTCTTTTAAGTTACGCTGCTCAAAAGGCGATAATAAATGAGGGTCTAAATCGTTGTCGGGTTCTTCCCCTTGTTCAATTTGCCACGCTTGGTGACGGATCCGCATCATGGCAATATATTCCAGCGCATCTCGCAAATCTTGTGCTTTGCCTTGTGGTAGAAGCTTGGCTTCAATAATATCTTCTAAGCGTTCGAACGAGTTTTGCTTACGTGATCCAACCGCCAATGCGTGAACACGAATAACATCTGAAAGCGGCGCTGTGCCTCTGCGCTTTAAATTCATAGAACGTTTATGCTGACCGTTGTGCTCCATAACAAAGCCTTTAAAAAACCCCAATGGTGGGGTTCTGTTGCGAGCATTTGCAGCCATATTAGCTAAAAATACGCGATTAACTTTGCTTTGTTTGGCAATAAATATTTTAAGCTCATCGGCCCATTTGGTTTTACCCCACACCCCGTCTAAATCAAAAAATATGGAGCTATTTAGTAAGGCTTGCGGTTTAGGCAGCTCTATCCACTGAGCAAATTGCTCAAACCATTGTGCACGTGTTTTTCGCCATTTTTTAAATGACGCCATTATTTCGCCATCACAATAGGTATAACCGCATTGAGCTAAACCATCACAAACAAAATCGGCAATATTTTGAAAATACGTATCATGAAGTTCATCATCATAATCATCATCTAGAATGAGCGCGTTATCTTGATCAGTAACAATGAGTTGCTCATCCCGCGCCATTGAACCTAATGCGATAAAACAGTATGCAACCGGCGGCGGCCCATACTTTTCTTCGGCTAATACCAGTAACCTTTGTTTAAAAGTGCGGCCAATCACAGCCATTGCCGTGCCAATCATATGCGAGTTTGCATCTTCATTTACCATGCGTACAAACACATTCGGCAGCTGGCGTGCATAGTGGGTTAAATCTTCAATTGATTGCTGCGCAAGTATTCCACGTACCAATAGCAAGCTGCTTTGTGATTCATAGCGTAAAATATCAGAAAGGGAAATAACCCCAATTGGACGGCGTTTTTGGACCACCGGTAAGTGATGTAAGTTATCACGTAGCATCGCAAGTACAGCTTCGAAAACATAGGCATTGGCATCTAATAAAACCAAGTTTGTAGACATTATTGTATGCGCGGGTGTGTCAAATGCCAGCCCATGAGCAATGACTTTGGTACGTAAATCTTTGTCTGTGATAATACCAACAACTTGACCATCATCTTCCTCTGGGTCGTCGTTAATAGGTTTGGTACTATCAGTAACTAAAACCGATGACACCGATTCATCAGTCATAAGCTGGGCAACTTGTTGCACCGTTGAATCAGTATTAACTGTTACCACATCACGGTGGATCAGCGATTTTACTTTTGCTGTGGTTAAATCATTACCATCGGCTTGTTCAACAATTGCCTGATGTAAACGAACATTACCATCCGTTTCAAAATAGTCAGCAAATGAATCAAATTCGTCGCAATAGCGGTTAAATAGTTCAACATTAATGCAATACACTAGCGTATCTTCAAGTGCTTTAGCTGGAAAGCGAACCTTGCGATTCATCAGTAAACCCATCTGCCCAAATATACCGGCAGTGGTTAAACGATTATCCAGTTCCCCATTACGTCGATACATTTCAACAGAGCCGCTTCTGATCACATAAAGATCGGCTATATCTTGACCAAATAATAAAATATCGGTGTGCGCTCTAAAGTAGGCGACTTCAACCTGTTGCGCGAGCTCATTGATTGCTTTACTCGGTAGGCTGTCAAAAGGCGGGTGTTGTGCTAAAAACTGCGCGATTTCTACTTGTTCGGCTTGCATAAAAAAAACCTGTTGGGGATAGCTTTCCCAAGTGTGAGCCTAATTAACTTATTTTTCAAAGATAAATAGTTAATTAGGCTATTTTAATTGTGATTTACTCTACCTTATCAAGCTCCTGCGCAAGTTGCTTACTTTCATCACCACGAGGGGTAGTAAAGCGCGCTAAGCCCAAGTAAATTACCGGTGTTAAGTACAACGTAAATAGCACCGCTAAAGACAAGCCACCAAACACGACCCAGCCAATGGCATTGCGAGCCTCAGCTCCCGCCCCGGTTGATAATATCAGCGGCAGTGCACCTAGTAAGGTTGATATCAAGGTCATAGTAATTGGTCTTAAACGTACTAATGCTGCTTGCTCTACAGCTTTACGAACAGTTAAACCTTGGTCGCGCAATTGGTCAGCAAATTCAACTAACAAAATCGCGTTTTTCGCGATTAAACCAATTAACATCACCAAACCTATTTGCGAGTAAATATTTAACGAAGTACCAGTTAAATACAGTGCTAAAATTGCTGATGTAATACCAAACGGTACCGTTACCATCACCACCACGGCGCTATTAACATTTTCAAACTGTGCAGCTAATACTAAAAATACGATTAAAAATGCCAGTATGTAAGTGATAAATACTTCATTAGAAGTTTCTTCAAAGGTTAAAGCTTCACCTTTAAATGCCAAGCTAATGCCACTTGGTAGCGTTTGCTCTGAAATATCACGTAATTGCGATACCAGCTGTGCAATACTCATGTCCGCCGGCAGTTCCATATCAAGCTCGATAGCACGACGCTGTGCGTGGCGTTCAAGCTCGGCGGCAACACCTTCTTCTGTTATGGTTGCAACGCTACTCAGTGGTACTAACTGACCGCTATTTGCACTGATATATAAATTAGCGAGATCACTGGGATCTTTAATGGTTTGATTTTGTGCTTGCAGAATAATCGGTACCGATTGGTCACCAATATTTAAATCTGCAATATCATCGCCATTTATCGCAGCACGTAAGGTGATTGATATATCACTCAGTGACACCCCTAATTCCTCTGCACGGCGTCTATCAATATTAACGCGCAATTGCGGCTGTGATGGCTGATATGAAATACGCACGTTGTCAATCGACGGGATAGTCTGCTCAACCTGTGCAGCAAAATCTTGTGCGGCCTTATAAATCTGCAGGTAATCTTGCCCTAATAGTGCCAGCTCAATACCGCCACCTTGACCGCGTAAATTTAAACTATTTGACCCAGACGGATAACCTGCCGCCCCAGGAATATTACCCAGCGGACCTCGAATTTTATTAATGATCTCTTGCTGTGAAAAATGACGCTCATCCCAGTGTTTTAAAGGCACGGTAATAAACACAATATTTGGATCCCACTGCCCTACAACAGTATAAATAGATTCAATTTCGCCGCTTTGCACATACGGCAGCAAAATATCTTCCATTTGCATTGCTTGACGGTCCATAAAATTCAAACCAACACCGTCAGGGCCCCGAGCAAAGATACGTATTTTTCCGCGATCTTCTGAAGGCAGTAATTCATTATCTAAATTGAGATACAAAGCACCCGAACCCGCAGCGACTAATATACTAGCTATAAACGTAAGCCACGCATGATCAAGCACCCAATGAATGGTTTTAGTATAAATATTAGCAAGCCAATGACCTATTTTAGCAAATGGGTGTTTACCACCTTGTTTGAGTTTTAGCTTTGAGGTGAGCGCTGGCACTAATGAAAGCGCTACAAAGCTTGAAATGATCACCGCTCCCGCAAGTACCCCACCAAACTCCCTAAATAATCGCCCTGCGGTTGAGGGTAAAAAAGCGATAGGAACAAATACCGCCGCTAACACCGCTGTCGTTGCGACAACAGCAAAAAACACTTCTCGCGTGCCAATTACCGCAGCAGCACGGCGGCCAAGGCCTAAACCGCGTTGACGTTGAATGTTTTCGCTGACCACAATCGCATCATCAACAATCAACCCCGTTGCTAACACTAATGCCAGCAAAGTAAGTATATTGATTGAAAAACCCAGTGCCCATATCAACGCTAATGAACCAACCAAGGCAACAGGAATTGCAAATGCAGGCACTAAAGTCGCGCGCCAAGAGCCGATAAATACCCATAATGTAATGATCACCAGCAGCACAGTTAACACCAGTGAGTAAATCACCTCATCAACTGAGCTCCTGATAAATTGTGCATCATCGGAAGTTAAAGTAAATTTCAGCTCCGGAAAACGCGTTTGCATTTTTGCTAATAAACTTAATACTTCGTCAGATATTTCAATGGTATTTGACTGTGCTTGACGTATAACTTCCATGCCAATCACTGGCTGGCCGTTTAAGCGCACCATAGAGCGAGGATCCGCAGGACCAAAATACACCGCCGCAATATCACCAATACGCGTACCATCACGAATAATAATATCGGCCACTTGCTCAGCGGTAACTGAGGTTGCATCTGCGCGCACTATAATTTGTTGATCCGTCGATTTCAAACTACCTGCCGGTACATCAAATGGCGCTTGGCGCAGTACTTGGGCTACATCAGGAACGGTTAAATTAAAACTGGTTAATTTAAGTGGATCAAGACGCACCCGTAAAACACGTTTTCGGTCACCATTTAAACGTACATCGGCCACACCTGGAATGGTTAAAAACTGCGGTGCTAAATCAACCTCAACCAGTTCAGTCAACGCTTCAAGGGCTATGGTATCGCTTGATACGGTTAGCGATACAACCGCCTCAGCATCATTATCAGCCTTGATAATAGAAACGCGCTCAACTTCTTCAGGCAACTCACGTTGTACACGTGCTACCGACTCACGGGTTTCATTCGCAGCATCATCAAGGTCAACACCAGCACGAAACTCAACAACAATCCGTGCGTTACCTTCTTCACTTTGTGCGCGAATGGTTTTTACACCACTTACGCGGGCTACCGCCCCTTCAAGTTTACTGGTTACTTCGGTATCAACAGTCTCTGGAGAGCCCCCAGGAAATGAAGCCGACACCGTGATCCTTGGCGTATCAACATCAGGCAGTTCACGAACTTCAACCCCGGCAATGGCCGCAATACCCGCAATAATGATCAGTAAATTAAGTACTACAATAAGCACTGGGCGGCGAATGGCCATTGAAGGGAGATCTTGCATCATAGGTTGTTGTTTCATACCTACTCCTGCGCTGCTGCAAGCGGCTTGATATAATTAAGCTCTTGCGCTGGGCGTAAACGTTGTACGCCTTCAACTACCAAAATATCGCCTTCGTTTAAAGGCCCAGATACGAGCAAACGACCCGCTAAACGTTGCTGGATTTTAACATCAACGCGAGTTGCCTTTTGCTCAACACTTTTCCATACATAGGGGCCAGTTGCCCCCCATAAAAGCGCAGCTTCAGGCACTGCAGCTAAACTCTGCCCTAATACCTCAATATGTACTCTAAAACTCATACCCGGTAAAAATTGTGCTTGTGCATTATCCAGTTTTGCTTTGACACGCAGCGTACGTGTTTGTGGATCAATGCGTGAGTCAAGATAAGCGACTTGCGCATTTATCGCATCGCTTCCTTGCCACGGCATCACAGTCACATTACCGCTAGTTCTAAGCATTGTAATAGCTGACTCTGGTGCATTAAAATTAATGTATAACGAACGAGTATCATCAATACTGGCGATGGCTGTTTGAGTGGTAATTCGATCGCCAACTTCGACATCCGTTAACCCCATGGTGCCACTAAAAGGTGCTCGTACTTGGCGATCTTCTAATTCGGTTTCGGCTTTAGTCACCGCAACCATAGCTAACTCATACACGGTTTTTGCATCATCTAGATCGCTTTTTGGCACCGCGCCTTTAGCGTGACTTTGCTGTAAACGTGTTTGTATTCGTTCACTATCTGCAAGTTTTATTTTCGCTTCATTAAGCGCCGCTTTTTGTCTGCGCGAATCGAGCTCTAATAAAATAGCTCCTGCGGTTACCTGATCACCGGGTTTAAAATGCACAGCCGTGACTTTATCCCCCACTGCAGGATAGAGGATAACAGAGCGAATCGCTTCGGCATTACCAACCGCTTGAACTTGCTCTTTTGCACGTTCCATCGCAACAGGTTCAACAATTACGTTTGCAGCAAATGCCGATGGCATTACCGCTGAACAAGTAATAAAAACACTGACTAAAAGAACTCGTAATTTCAAAAAGATCACCTAATTAATTATTATTTCCATTATGGTACGCAGTGTAACAGTGTTTTGATCAATAAAAAGTCTAGTTCGATTAACTGTCAAAACAATACGTTGAAATACCTTTATAGGGGAAAGTAACTATAGCAGTGTATTTAATGCTAAGAGGCTAACTAGCTATAAATACCCTATATATAAACAGCCTAATTGGTCAGAATAAGGTATTGTCTTAAATTTACTCATAATGGTAGTTTGAGCTTTTAGAACTAAAAATTGTTGAATTTACGGGTTAATAAACCCTGAAAGTGGTCAAAAATATCTAGTTTATTGCTAAGTACTTTTGAGTAAGTGGGCAAACAGGTATAGTATGCAACAATAGTTTTTATTAGGGTCCACTCTGCTAGTTTATATTTAAAAGGACAATTATGTTTAAGCAAAAATTTACCGATATACATGGTATTACACACCAAGAAGCCGTATTTTTGGTCAACCTTATTAACATTAGTGAACAGCTTTCTAAACAACTACAATTCGATCACAGCGGAGAAGTTAGCGTTGAGTCTTACGAACATGGCAATGTTGAATTTTCAGCCGTTTATTGGACATCAGCAAAAGCTAAAGAGGACGGTTGTGAGCCGCTGATTTTTATGTATAAAAAAGATGTGTACACACTAGAGCAATGCACTATTGCTGTAGATAACGCTAAAGACATGACACCTGAACAGCTCACCAATGCCGCCGAAGCGCATTTAAAAACATTAATCTAAAGTTAGCATGTATACATGGTGATTTAATAAAAACATCACCGTATTAACACGCTTATTTAAAACTTAAGATGACACCTATCACAATTATTTACCTAAAAAAGATACTCACCACATAAAAATGCACGACGCACGCCACGGGATACGCAATGGTAATAACCGTATCCACACAATTTATTTGACGTTTCCTTGCAATTGCCATGTATCAACCAGTTTGTATTTTGGACTAATTAAAAATTAATAATATGGAAAATACATACTTTAGAATGCGTGTTTACTTTTTCCTTTTAAAAATATAAATAAATTCTAATCTCACTAATAACATAGAAAAAATGAGCTAAAATTTAAAGTTTGTATTGGTCATCAAATGATGTGGTTTTATCTTTTGTGATCTGATGTCTTATTCCAGGTACAGCCTAGGTGCAAGAAAGGTTTATTTGCATAACATTTGCGGTACTTTGTGCAGACTGAGACATAATTTAAAAAAGGGTCCTAGATATGAAAAAATTTATTGCAACGACTACTAAAATTTTTCTGATTTCTACTATGCTACTAAACGCAAAAGTTAATGCGTGTACTCGCCTTGTTTATCATGGCCCAGATAACACGGTGTTGACCGGTAGAAGTATGGATTTTTCTATTAATATCCCTGCAAATTTATGGATTTTCCCCAAGGGGATTGAGCGTAATGGTGAGGTTGGGCCTAACTCAATTAGATGGCGTTCAAAGTATGGAAGCGTAGTCGCTAGCTCATGGGATATTGCAGCACCTGACGGAATGAATGAAAAAGGACTAGTTGCAAACCTATTATGGTTGGTAGCATCTGAATATCCCAAATTTGATTATGATGGTGAGCGTCCAGGTCTTACTATTGCAGCTTGGGCACAGTACGCGCTTGATAATTTCGCAACTGTTGATGAGGCGGTAAAGTTTTTCGAACAAGAAAAGTTTGCAGTTGTATCAGACTTTATTCCTGACACCGATAAGTTCACGACAGTTCACTTATCATTATCTGATGCAAGCGGAGATAGTGCTATTTTTGAGTACATAGCTGGCAAATTAAAAATACATCATGATCGTTCATATAAAGTGATGACTAATGACCCTGTATATGAACAACAACTTGCTATAAAGAGCTATTGGGATACGGTCTCTGGTCAAGACTTTCTCCCAGGTACTGGTAAAGCCGCCGATCGTTTTGTTCGAGCATCTTATTACTTGAGCGTATTACCACAAACTAGTGACCCTAAAATCGCAGCCGCAAGTGTGTTTAGCGTTGTCCGTAATGTTTCAGTTCCTTATGGAATTGCAATCGAGGGGCAACCTCACTTATCTAACACTCGCTGGAGAGTTGTTGCTGATCAGGGGAATTTAATTTACTACTTTGAAAATGCGCTTACTCCAAATGTTGTTTGGGTAGACTTTAATAAAGTGAACTTTGAAAAAAATGCAGATGTCATGAAGTTGGCATTAGATAAAAACCAGACTTATGCTGGGGAATCCAGTTCTTATTTTATTAAATCAAAACCCTTTAAATTTAAAGGGTTAGATAGTAATCCATATTAAAAATTAGTTTACAGTGTAAGTCCGCAATGATCGATATTAGTTGTGGACTTAATATAGCAAGTTTAAAACCTAGTAAACTGCGAACTAAAGTTTGTAACTATTCAGAAATTCTGTGTTGCTCATATTATATGTGCTCATATATCGTTTAGATCTTAAACGTATCCAATTACTTATATATCCCCCACTGTTGCTGAAAAACTCTAAAAGCTAGGTCAATGCCGCTTTTGGCAACAGTGATGAAATTTGTTCAGCGCAGGCCCGATAACAGTATCTAAATTTCAGGCTCTTTATCTTTAATTGCTTGGTTATTATTACTCTTATAAAACGCAACATCCTCCATGTAACTCAAGCGCAGTTTATTGTTGAAAAAGCTCTTGTGCTGTACTTGCAGCACAAAAATTAGATGAGAGCAGCAAAGGTCAAGATGATCCGAAACATAATATCTTACCTTTTGAATTAGGGGGCTGTTATTGTGCAATAAAACCCTAAGGATTAAATTTATTCAATCTTGATTACCATTAAAAAAGCCCCAGACAATGCTGAGGCTTTATAAAACGATAGTAATAACTCTACTAAATTACTTTTTACGCTGTGCGTCTTTTTGTGCTTTTTTAGCCTCTTTACGCTTTTGTAATACGGCTTGTGCTTCGTTGCCAATATGGCCTTCGCCACGAGCTTGCGCTAATTCAATTTGCTTTTGACGCTCAGCAAATCGTTCACGTTGTTCGTCGGTGACATCATCAATACAATGATGACACGAAACACCTTCCATGTACTCTGGTTTGAGTTTTTCGTCTTCAGTGATTGGCATACGACACGCATGACATTGATCGTATGAGCCTTTTTGTAGGTCGTGATCGACTGCTACGCGATTATCAAATACAAAGCACTCACCTTCCCACATGGTTTCTTCTTTTGGTACTTCTTCTAGGTATTTTAAAATGCCGCCTTCAAGATGGTACACATCTTCAAAACCTTGCTCTTTCATGTAAGCAGTTGATTTTTCACAGCGAATACCACCAGTACAAAACATAGCTACTTTTTTATGTTTGCTCGGATCGAGGTTTTCTTTCGCCCACTGCGGAAACTCGCGGAATGTTTTAGTATTTGGGTCTACTGCGTTTTGAAAAGTACCAATTTCGATTTCATAATCGTTACGGGTATCAACTAAAATAACCTCAGGATCTGAGATCAATGCATTCCAATCTTGTGGTTTTACATAACTGCCAACCACTTTCAGCGGATCAATCCCTTCAACACCCATTGTGACGATTTCTTTTTTTAGTTTTACCTTAGTACGGTAAAACGGGCATTCATCATCAAATGATTCTTTGCTAACAATGTTATTAAGGTTCGGTTGGCTGTCTAACCAGCTTAAAAGGTTGTCAATGCCTTCACGCTTGGCAGAAACTGTGCCGTTGATACCTTCTGCGGCAATTAATAAAGTACCACGTACTTCATTGGCTTCCATCACATCTAACAATGGTTGGCGTAGGGCTTCGTATTCAGGTAAAGAAACAAACTTATAAAGTGCACATACAACAAAGTGCTCGCTGGTTACATTGTCTTTATGGACAGCAGTCATGGTGATTCCTATTTTGCTTTAGCCGTTATTGGCGGTAACCGAATCGTAAATCCGGCGCATAATACATATTGAGGGCGCGTATTTTACGCTTTTTCTAATTAAATGCAAAAAAAGCAGTGATAATTGGCTTTTTACTGTTAGCCGCACTCGGGACTGCGCTATAATAGCGAAATTATTTATACCCAAACAAATTGCTCATTTTGGAGAAACACACTTTGCATTTTACTGATCTTGGGATTGATACTCGCCTTGAAACACAATTAGCGCATCAAGGGATCACCCAGCCCACTGATATTCAGGCCCATGCAGTGCCCACCGCACTTGCAGGCCATGACATTTTCGCCCAGTCTAAAACTGGGTCGGGCAAAACCTTGGCATTTTTATTACCTGCTGTTCAACGGGTTATGAAACAAAAGGCGCTCAGTAAACGTGATCCTCGTGTGCTTATTGTGGCGCCTACTCGTGAACTGGCGACCCAAGTATTTACCCAACTTCGCCTGCTAATTGCAGGTACTAATATTAAAGCGGTGAAAATATTAGGCGGTGAAAACTTTAATGATCAAATTAAAGCACTGCGTAACGACCCGCAATTTGTTATTGCTACACCGGGTCGTTTAGCCGATCACTTAACTCAGCGTTCATTACAGCTAAGTGGCCTTGAGTTACTTATTTTTGATGAAGCTGACCGTATTTTAGATTTAGGTTTTACTCCACAGTTAAAGATGATCAACGAGCAAGCAGATCATCGCCTGCGCCAAACATTATTGTTTTCAGCGACACTGGATCATGCACAAGTCGATGCGTTATCACGTAATTTACTGAAAAAGCCAAAACAAATTACCCTTAGTGCGGCTAACGAACAACATTCAGATATTAAACAAAGCTTATATTTAGCAGATCACCTTGATCATAAAGAAGCGCTGCTTGAGCATTTTTTAAAGCAAGACAAGGTCGGGCAATGCATTATATTTACAGCGACTCGTACAGATACCAGCCGTTTAAGCGAATCACTTAATGCTAAAGGTTTTAAAGCCCAAGCATTAGCAGGTGATTTAGCACAAAATAAACGTTTAGATATCATGGACGGCTTTAGCCGTGAAAACTTTAAAATTTTAATAACCACCGATGTTGCCTCTCGTGGTCTTGATTTACTGAGCGTAACTCATGTAATCAATTTTGATTTACCTAAACACGCTGAAGAGTATGTGCATCGTATTGGTAGAACTGGTCGAGCTGGCTTTAAAGGTACCGCTATTTCACTGGTCGGTCCTAAAGATTGGTTAAGCTATAAAGCAATTAAATCATTCTTAAATGATGAACTTGAGTTTCATACCGTTGCAGGGTTAAAAGGTAAGTTTAAAGGTTTACGCGAACCAAAACCTGATGCAACATGGGCTAAAGCACAAGAAAATGTAAAGCCTAAAGTAAAAGCTGTGACTAAACGCAAAGCAAAACCTAAAAAGCCACAAGCGCCAATCAAAGCCCCTCTTAATATTGATGGTGATGCACCAATGCGCCGTCGTAAAAAGCCAGAACAGGAATAATTATGAGTTACCTTGGAACCACCCAAACCCTATTCGTTAACGAAGTAAGTAACGAAGGCGCGTACCTTGATGGTCATGATCTGGGTGAAGTTTTTTTACCAAGCAGTGAAATTAAACATGAGCTAGAAGCTGGCGACAGTGTCAGCGTATTTATCTTTTTAGATAATGCTAATCTCGCCACTGCAACAACTAAAAAGCCGTTAGCTCAAGTAGGTGAATACGCCCTACTTCGTGTTAAAGAAATCAACAGCATTGGCGCTTTTTTAGATTGGGGGCTTGATAAAGATGTACTGGCACCGTTCAACGAACAAAAGCCAAGAATGCAAGAAGGCTATTCTTATTTAGTACGTTTGTATTTAGATAACGCCAGTGGCCGTATTTGTGCATCAAATAACTTTAATCGTTTTATCAATAAAACGGAGCCTGAGTACGCCCCGCTGCAAGAAGTACAGTTAATTGTCGCTGGCAAAACCGATATTGGCTATAAAGTATTAATAGAAGAAGCACATTACGGCGTTATATTTTACAACATGGTGTTTAAAAACATGTTTGTTGGCCAACGCTTAACTGGATTTATTCAAAAAGTACGTGAAGACGGAAAAATTGACGTTATTCTTGAAAAACCAGGTATGGCTAAAGTAAGTGACTTGGGTGAGAAAATAATGGATAGATTAAAATCCGAAGGCGGTGTTATTGCTTTAGGTGATAAATCGGATCCTGAGACAATTAAAAAAGTTTTCTCAACCAGTAAAGCAAATTATAAAAAAGCCATTGGCGGTTTGTTTAAGCAAGGCCTAATTGATATTGAAGCTAAGGCTATTAGGCTTAAGTAAGCGGTCAGCGGTCAGCGGTCAGCGGTCAGCGGTCAGCGG